>NZ_JBQILM010000046.1:0-11783 GCF_056797215.1 Evtepia sp. | reverse complement strand
CTCTCCCGGAACTACAACTACCGCAACAAGTCCGCCCGCCTCTATGAGCTGGGCCGCACCTACTGGGGCAGAGAGGACGGCATGGCCGATGAGCCCAAAATCCTCTCCCTGGGGCAATATGGCCCGGAGGAAAGCTTCTTTACCCTGAAAGGTACCGTGGAAGCCCTGTTGGAGAGCATCCGGGCAGAGAACATCTCCTTCGTGGCAGAGAGTGGCAACCCCTCCTACCACCCCGGCCGCTGCGCCAAGGTCTATGTTGGGGAGACGGAAATCGGGGTGTTGGGGCAAATACACCCCCTGGCTGCCGCCAACTACGACGTGGACGCAGAGCTTTACTGCGCGGAGCTACGCTTCGACGCCCTCATGGCCGCCCGGGGCGCTGACCCGGAATATGCCCCCCTGCCCAAGTTCCCCGCTGTGACCCGGGATATCGCCGTGCTGGTGGACAGCAGCGTCACCGTCAGCGCCCTAGAGGGCTGCATCCGCACCGCCGCCCAGGGGCTGCTGAAAGAGGCCGCCCTCTTCGACATTTATACTGGCGCCAACCTCCCCGACGGCAAGAAATCCGTGGCATTCAACCTGGTCCTCCGTTCGGACGAGCGCAGCCTCACCGCCCAGGAGGCCGACGACGAGCTGGCCTTAATCCTGAAGGCCCTGGAAAAGGACTTCGGCGCCACGTTACGCTAATTTTTTCCTGGCTTTTCGTCCTTTTCCCCTTTACTTTCTTGGGTTTGCGTAGTATGATAGGATTGTTGCAAGTTTTATTTCATAAATAGGGGGGATCGCAATGGATACAGAATTTACCCGAAAGTTTCAGGTTCCTTTGGAGCGGGACAATGAAATGAAGACTATTTTGATGGCCGTCTATGACGCCCTGCAAAAGAAGGGATACAATCCCATCAACCAGATTGTCGGGTATATCCTCTCCGAGGACCCCACCTATATCACCAACTACAACAACGCCAGAACACTGATCCGGAAGCTGGACCGGGATGAGCTGCTCCAAGAGCTGGTGCGGCAGTATCTGTCCAGTTGACGATATTGCTTGAGGATGTAGAAACGGCGCCCCCTTCTTGCGGGGGCGCCGTTTTTTTGCGCAATAGAACCTGATTACGCCTGGATGTCTACCCCACCGGCAGGGGCAACCTCCACCATCCCAGCTTGCGCTGCATATTCCTGGGATACCTGTTCCATAGACGGGCCGAACTGCTCCGCCAGCGCCTGGCTCTGGGCCCGCAGCTCCATCCGGGTGGCGGCCATCTGGGCTTGGAGCCGGTTGTCGATCTCCGTTTCCCGCAGGTAGCCGGATTCCCGGATCAGGCGCATGGATTTGCGCCGGGTAAGCTCCTGCTGCAAACTGGCAGACTTCCGCTTTTGTTTTTCCAGCTTGGCCTTGCGCTGCCGGGCTTTGATGATATCCTCTTTTTGGAGCTCCCGCTTCTTCTTCCCTGCCCGACCCACGGCCTTTTGCAGCTGGCGGATGGCGGCCTTGATGCGTTCGGCGTTCTCGCTGTCGCTGCGCAGGGCAGACTGGAAGCGGACAATCTGCCGCTGGGCATAGCTGGCCGCAGCGTTGACCTGGCCTTGGTTCCTGGCCCGGGCCAAGCGGGCATAGGCCATCATGGCAGCGTCCCCATATTGGGCGCTGTTCTGCTTGAGCTTCAAGCTGTCCCGCCGCTCCTCAGCCTTCTCCTTGGCCTGCTGCAACATCTCTTTGAGGTTGTTGATCTCATCCTCTCCCCGTTTCGCAACAGCCCCAACGGTCTGTTCTTGGGAGACATCTTCCCCCGCCCCGGGCTGAGGGTTTTGTGCCTTCGTGCTGTGCTGGACCACTCCGGTCATGGGCACAGCGGAAACCTTCATCTCGTTCATACGCTGTCCCTCCTATTGATTCTATCGGCAGCTTCGGACCGGAACAAAAGCGTCCACGGAAAATTTTAGGGCCCTTCACAGCATTTCCCGTAAAAGAGGAATTTTTCGGCAAAATAATCCTAAAATCCGGTTGACAAGCAGGGCCAGACGTGCTATGATAAGCAAGTCCCATGAGACGAGGATATGCGCGAGTGGTGGAATTGGCAGACTCGCTAGATTCAGGTTCTAGTGTGCAATACGCACGTGCGGGTTCAAGTCCCGCCTCGCGCACCACAGAAAAAGCCTTGTAGCACAACAGCTACAAGGCTTTTCTCTATCTTTTGGCAGACTGTTTTCCCTTTCTGTTTCCCTTTAAGAGCCAGACAGAGATTTTATGTAGGCATCCATCCGGGCGGCGCTGTCCTGCTTCATCTGGTCTGTGACATGGCCGTACACATCCAGGGTAAAGGCTGCGGTGGCGTGACCGAGATTGCCTTGCACAGTTTTGATATCATCCCCGGAGCGAATCGCGGCCACTGCGTAGGAATGGCGTAGGTCATGGAATCGGGCTGTTGGGCAGCCGATGGCGGCGGCGATTTTCTTGAAATGAAGATATACCGTCTGCGCCGACAGATGCTGTCCAATCTCATTGGTGAACACCAGTCCGCTGTCCTCCCAAAGCGGGCCGACCTTTAGCCTCTGCTCGTTCTGCTTTGCCCTGTGGCGCTTCAAGAGGGCCATTACCGCGGTTGCTGGCAGGATCACCCGCCCCTTCCCGTTCTTTGGGGAAACCAGGTGGTAAACTCCTGTGCCGCCTCGCTCTTTTTGAAGCTGTTTGTTGATGGTGATGCTCCCACGGTCAAAGTCCACACAATCCCATGTCAGCCCCAGGACTTCCCCTTGGCGCATTCCCGTGAACAGTGTGACAAGGAACACCGCTTCAAAGGGATGGCCCTTTACGGCCTCAACAAACCGCGCTGTGTCGCCCTCGTCTAAGGGCTTTAGCTCCTGGCGCTCCACCTTTGGCAGGGTGCAGGCATCCGCCGGATTGGCGCGGATGTAGTCCACGGCCACAGCCTGTTGTAGGGCCTTATGGAGGACGCCGTGGACGTTCTTAATGGTCTTGGGGGACAGGCCGGGCTTGTCTTTGCGTGGCTTCCCCAGGCCATTGTAAAAGGCCTGGATGGTGGGCGCAGTCAGCGCGTCCAGCTTCACTGCCCCCAGGGCGGGCTTGATGTGGTTTTTGATGGTGGAGCGGTAGGAGTCCACTGTCCGGGGCTTGACCCCGCCCAGGTATTCCGAAGCCCACACATCCAGCCACTGCCCAACGGTGAGCTTAGACGGGGCGGTATATGTCCCCTGGTTCACCTCTACGGCTGCGGCCTGCATCTTCTCCCGGACTTCCTTCTGTGTCTTACCGGAGAAGGACCGCTGCACCTGCTTCCCGGTGCCAGGGTCCCGGCCTGTGGTCACCCTGGCCTCCCAGTAGGTATACTCTTTCCCATTGCGGGTGACGGTCTTTTTTCGGATGGTTCCGCCGCCCTTTGCTGACTTTTTTGCCATGATGTGCTCCTTTCTGATTTGACACCACGGCGCTTTTCGGATATAATAATAGGCGCACTGGTGCCATGATTGACTGTCCTGGTATTTGTTGTGCATCGCCCCGTCAGGTGTTGGTAGCGCCTGGCGGGGTTTCTTTTTGCTCAAATTCATGCTTTTTCGCGTATATACGAAGAAGCAGGGTGCGTGGAATTTCCCGCACGGGGGGAAGAAGCAATACCTCCGATGACGGAATTCCGGCATCGGACCGTTGTGTGGTAAGAGTTTCAAACGTCCCTCAAACGGGAAGTTTGAAAATTCTTCCCATTTGAGGGAAAAATTTGAATCTAAGTCAAGGGGGTATACGGCGTCCCCCCCCCCAATAACGAGGAAAGGGGGCTCAAATTTAATCCCCCTTTGGCGGCTCCCCCACGGGTATTTCCCCTGCGGGGGTACGGGAATTTCCATATCCTCTAATCTCCCGCTGACGGCTCCCGCAACCCCTCCGGGGCCTGGGTGGTATCTGTACCCTCTGTGGGTGGCGGGGGCGTTTGTGGGACCGCTGGACGCTCTCGACGGTTAGAAAACCACCCTTCTGTATCACTGATTTCCTTTCCCTCGCTCACCAATTCGGAAAGACTAAATTTTGTAAAAGTTTTCAAAGATTGCTCCAGGGTTTCCAGCTGACGTGGCGGGAGCAGATATAGCTTTTTCCGTTTTCGATCTATGCAAAGGTCATGTTCTTCTCCTTCGTACTCATAGCCCATGATGAACTCATAGCCTAGTGACTTCAAATAATCCTCCAGCCCTATGGATGCCGCCACATCAGCCCGGCTCATTGTGGCTGTTTCATCCCCCAGCAGATAAAGTGGAGAAACACCCAAGGCAGCGGCTATTTCTTTAAGCTGTTCTGTACGGGGCTGACGAACCCCACGCTCATATTGTTGGACCGAAACTGTTGCAACTCCAGATTTCTCGGCAAGCTCCCGCTGCGTAAGACCGATGGATTTTCTGCATTCACGAATACGTTCACCTACACTCATAGAATCACCTCGTTACTAGGATATCACAAAAAGATAAAACATTCAAGCGAATTGCAAAACATTTTAAAACACTATTGACACATTCGATGGAATGATATATAATACATTCAAACGAACGATATCGGAGGTGAACAACGAATGACAATCAACACAATGCGCATCGAAACCATGTTGGCGGAGCATGGTCTGACCAAAGCGGCCTATGCGGAAAGCTGCGGGATTTCCCGGCAGAACGTCAGCACCATCCTCCGGCGCGGGACCTGTGAGCCTAAGACCGCTGGCAAGCTGGCGGCAGGCCTGGGGGTTCCTGTGGCGGAAATTATCGAGAAGGAGGGCTAACCCATGCCAGACGCGATTCTTACCGTACCAGAGGCGGCAAAGCTGCTCAAGGTGTGCGACAAGACCGTGTACACCTGGACCCACCGGGCGGACTTCCCCGCCCTGAAGATCGGCAACACCACCCGCATCCCCTATAACTTACTGATGGACTGGGTAAACGCCCAGGCGAAGAAAAATGGAGGTATGGCACTATGAAAACAACGATGACCATCCAACTGCGGACCTTTGATGTCAGCATCAAGGACCACCGCACCGGAGAACAGCGCAAGGACCTAATCGTCCTGACCAAGGCCCAGCTGCAAGCGGCGCAGCTGGTTGGACAGTCCAGCAAGGAGCTGATCGAGCGCCTGTACAATCGGCAGGGCTATGGGGTGCAGGATATCGGGAGAGCCAAAAAGCAGGAGGTTTGCCTGGACTTGGAGGAGATGGTCCGGCAGTATTCGGAGCACCAGGACGCCAAGGCCAAGTGGGAATATCTGTATGGGGGTGGTGTTGATTGATTCAAGTAAACAACCTTCCCGCCCAGCTGCGGAAAACCGGCCTGTTCTGCTGCTGGCGGTATGAGGAGCGGGGCGGTAAGCGTACCAAGATCCCCTACAACCCCCGCACTGGCGGCAAGGCTCAGAGTACTAACCCGGCTACTTTCGCGCCGCTGGACGTGGCCCTGGAGGCCTTGGAGGGCGGCGGAGGATACGACGGGGTCGGTGTAGGACTTTTCGGCAACCTGGGCACTATCGACATCGACCATTGCATAGATGAGGCCGGGGAGCTGTCGGAGCTGGCCCTTGATGTGGTGGACACCATGCAAGCATACACGGAGTATTCTCCCAGCGGCAAGGGCCTGCGTATCCTATTCACCGTTCCAGAGGGCTTTCCGTACGACAAGGCCCGGTACTACATCAACAACCAGAAAGCCGGCCTGGAGATCTACATAGCCGGGAGTACGCAGAAGTATGTCACTGTCACCGGGGACTCCCTCACCTCCGGTCTGGACTTGGAGGAACGGGGGGAGCAGCTGGCGGCGGTGCTGGAGAAGTACATGGTCCGGCCCAAAACAAAGACGCCCACCCCCGCCGCTCCGATGGACTGGGGCGCGGAGATTGGAGGCAGTGCGATTGACGTGGATGATATGGCTCTGATCGAGCGGGCCAAACGTGCCAAGAATGGGGCGCAGTTCTCCGCCCTATGGGCTGGGGACGTCAGCGGGTACAAGTCTGCCTCCGAGGCTGACATAGCCCTGTGCAATGCTCTGGCCTTCTGGACCAACAAGGACCCCGTCCGGATAGACCGCCTTTTCCGTCAGTCCGGCCTTATGCGGGAGAAGTGGGACAGGCCCCAGAGCGGCAGCACCTATGGAGCTATCACCATCCAGAACGCCGTCAGCACCATGACCGGCCCAGGATATGACCCGGTAGTGAGCCGACAGCAATCAGCGGCGCAAGACTTCGGGCCGAACAGAAAGACCCCTAGCATGGATGAGCTACTTGCTCTGTTCAAGCCCCTGGAGGACTTCCCTGAGGAGGAAGCAAAATGGCTGGTGCCAGGATGGATACCGGAGGGTCAGATATCCGTCATTGCGGCAGACGGCGGTATCGGCAAGACAACTCTGTGGTGCCATATCATTGCAGCATTGAGCAACGGCGCTACCTGTATCCTGGACCCGCCGGGCCATACCCGGGAGGCTATGCGGATCACGTTCTTGACGACCGAGGACAGTGTAAGGAAGAAACTGCGTAAAAAGCTGCGGCTGGCCGGGGCCAACATGAGGAACATCATCACACCGGATTTTGTCGGAGATCGTTCTGGCCTGTTGCGCAACCTGAAATTTGGAACCCCAGAAATGGACAAGGTGCTTCGTTATCTTCACCCCGTTTTGTGCGTATTCGACCCGGTACAGGGCTTCACACCACCAAAGGTGAACATGGGAAGCCGCAACGAAATGCGCGATTGCTTGGCCCCGCTGATCTCCATCGGGGAGGACATCAACACCACGGCGCTGATCGTCTGCCACACCAATAAGCGACCAAAGGCCAGCGGGCGGGACCGCATCGCGGACAGCGCCGATCTGTGGGACATTGCCCGGTCTGTCCTCATGGCAGGCTTCACAGAGGAACAGGGGGTGCGCTACCTATCTAACGAGAAAAACAACTATGGCCCCTTGCAAGAGACCATCTTGTTTACCATCGACGCAGACGGTCTGATTCACAAGGTGGGTACTAGCTGGAAGCGGGATCGCGAATATGTCATGGGAGCTGAACAAGCAAAGTCTGCCCCTGTTCGAGAAGATTGTATGGCTTTCATTGTGAAGACGTTGAATGAGGCCGGAGGCACTATGCCAACTGCTGAATTGGACAAAAAGGCTGAGCTAGCTGGATACAGTTTCAGCGCCATCAAAAGGGCGAAATCCAGCTTGAAAGCTGAGGGGAAAATACGGAGCTTTCCCACTGGAGGCAATTCAAACAGAATATGGAACCTCCAAATTCTGACCTCTCCGGAAGAGGACTTTAAGGAACTTCCAGTTGAAACGCCCACACCTTGGGATGGGCAGACAGGTCAACTTGATCTAAATGGTCAAGTATAGGATTTTCCTTAGAGCCGCAACGGTTTCCGTACTTGACCACCTGGTATAGTACGGAGTAAAAATAGCAAGTACAGCAAGTACAGCTCGTGTATTTGACCACCTGGTATAATACGCAATCCATTGTGGTACAACGGTTTTCGCGTACTATACCACTTCAAAACAATCTGACGGACAACGAAAGGAGAACAACACCATGGAACAACTGATATGCCCCCTGGATGAGGTCCCCTGTGAGCGTGACTGTCCAGATCGTTACATCGACCAGCCAGAGGGTGGCTGCATCCTGACCACGGCCCAGGAGCTAGGCGCACAAATTATAAGCCTAGGTGATGGATTGGCCGGAATACTATATGTGCCCAGAGAAAGGAGAAACACACATGAGTAAGCACAAACATTTCCACGACTGCCAGACGGCGAAGCATATGCTCCAGCATGGATGCAGGGAGCGCATCGGCCCGTTTCAGGGCTGGCCCCCAAAGCCTGTAAAAAAGACCGCTCTCCGTGCTGCGAACACCGAGAGCGGCAAAGAGACCAAGCAGGACAACTAATCAAACAAGGTCCGCCCCTATTGTAGCAGGGGTGGAGAAAGGAAGTCAAGTATGAATTCTAGGTATCTAATCCAGGAGCATCAGCTGGAAGAAATAGATAAGACGTTGGATGTCTTACAACTGGCCTGGCGCATCACAAACGAAGGTGCTGACTGTCCGGTTTCTCCCGGCGTGATTGCCTCTACAATCTGGGTAGCACATCAGAGCATCAGCGAAGTGATAGACGCTGTTCGGGAGCAGGGTAACAAGAGGGATATGGCGTGAAGTGGAAGTGTACCTATTCGCCGGAGGAAGATCGGGAGGTAGCCGCTAATCTGGCATTCCTTCTCCAGCGGTATCCTGACGCAAAGGTCCGGCGGGACAACTCTAAGGCCCCCAAAATGGCCCTATATGTGACAACTAGAAATTGCAAAAACCCTTGCAGCACAAAGGAAAAACCTTGACCGACACCCCCCCTCTATGGTATAATTAACGTGAAAATAGGCACGGGATGAGTACCACCCTTCGGGGGAATGTCTGTGGCGACAGGCGCGGGAAAACGGTTTGATGATCGTTTCCCGTGCCTGTTTTTTTATCTCCTGGGTAGACACAGCCCACCCAGAGCAGATTAGGGGTTACCCGGTCGGCTTGGATGGGCGGCATCCGTTACTTGGCGGGCGCCACCCATCTTGTCCAGGTCCCTTACCCCAAGCCCGGTCAATAGTCCGGGAGGTGCCGGGGGTGTTCCCGGAAGGTTAGGGGTCTGGAACTGGGTGCGCTCTGTCTGTCCAGGGGATAGAATCAGCCCAAACTCAAGGGCGTAAAACTGGAGGTACATCATGAGCGAGATCATCAACCAGAACGGCCAGCAGTCCACAACTCCCACCCCGGAGGCCAGCGGGGGACAGGGCAGCGAGAGGACGTTCACACAAGAAGAAGTAAATCGCATCGTTGCTGACCGGCTGGCCCGCGAGAGAGCCAAAGCAGAGCCATCCCCGGCAGACGAGCGAGAGCAGGCATTGAAGGCCCGCGAGGCGCGATTAGACTGCCGGGAATACCTGGATAGCAAGAATTACCCGGCGGAGTTCCTGGACGTGCTGGACAGCTCTGACACGGCCAAATTCAAAACCGCTGTGGATAAGCTGGTGAAAGCCTTCCCGGCTATCACTAGAGGCCGCAGCAAGTTTGAGGGGTGGAGACCAGGAGAGAGCAATAAGCTCACTGGCGGTGGTCCTGACCCCATCGCGGCAGCGTTCAAGCCTGAAATCTGAGATTTTAGGAGGGAGCCATAATGGCTATCGATCTGGTAACCAAATTTCAACCATACACTGATGAGCAATTTGCCACGGAGAGCAAGAAAAGCCTTGTCACCAACCAGGACCTTGACTGGACCGGGGCGCACACTATCAAGGTTTACAAAATCACAACGTCCCAGATGAATGACTACGGGCGCAACGGCCCCGCCCAGGGGAATTGGAGCCGGTACGGCGCTGTGGCCGACCTGGACGCCACCACCGAGGAATTTACCTTGACCCGTGACCGTTCTTTCACCTTCACTATCGACAAGCTAGACACGGACGAGACTGCCCAGCAGGTGGCAGCAGCCGCCGCCCTGGCCCGGCAGAACCGGGAGGTGGTGATTCCCGAAGTGGACGCCTACACCTACAATGTGATGTGTGCCAAGGCAGGCTACAAGCCTGCTGCAAAGGCGCTGACCCCCGAAACCATCTATGAAGAGGTCCTGGCGGCTTCCCTGGCCATGGATGATGCGGAGGTCCCGGAGACGGACCGTGTACTGGTGGTGACGCCCGCTGTCTATGTGCTGATGAAAAAGTGCAAAGATATCGTGATGGAAACGGATGTGGGCAACGACCTACGCTTGAAAGGTGTTATCGGCATCCTGGACGGGATGAATGTGCTGAAAGTCCCTGCTGTCCGCCTGCCCAAGGGCTTTGGCTTCCTGGTGGCCCATCCCTGCGCCACCGTGGCCCCGGTGAAGTTGGAGGACTACACCATCCACGAAAACCCGCCCGGCATCTCCGGCGCACTGGTGGAGGGTCGTATCTGTTATGATGCCTTTGTCTTGGACAACAAAGCTAAAGCAATCTACTACCAGTCCCAACCTGTTACCACTCCCCCCAGCGGAGAGGACAGCGAGTAAACCATGTCCAGCAAGAAACGGTTGAAAATGTCCACACCTGGAGAAGTCCGGCGGACAATCAACCGTATATCCAATATGCTGCTCAATGGGGAAATAGACCCTAAGACGGCCAACGCAATCCTTTATGGCTGCAATATCTGCCTTGGGGCTATCCGTACCGACGAGCAGCAGACGAAACTAGACGAACTGGAAAAGCTGGTGGAGGAAAACAGAAAGAGATGAACGCATTTCTAAAGCGTGTGGAGCGCGTCAAGGCGGCCCTGGTGGGCCGCCAGCTCTCCAATGTGACACTAGTCTATGCGGACGCTTCCCGCAATACCGTGGGCATCCTGGCGGCCGTGGACGAGATTTGTAGGCGGGAGGATGTGGTTGATGTTCTGGCCCAGGATGAAACCACGTCCTCCCTACTTCGGGGTATGCTCGACCCCTGGGACTTCTCTGATCTGGAGGAACTGGCAGAACAGCAATAACCACCCGTATGTTTTTGGAGGTTGTAGCCTATGGACTGGAAGCAGGAAGCCATTGACAAGCTGAAAGGCTACGACACCCAGCGCCAAGCACTGGAGGATATCTCCCAGGAGCTGGAGCGCCTGGGAGACGCCTATACCGGTATTCGGGCCGCACGGTTGGACGGTATGCCCAGGACTGGAAGCAGCGCCAGCAGCCGGGAAGATGCTATGATCTCCAACATCACCCGCCGGGACGATCTCAAGCGCAAGCTGAAGGAAGCCGAGCTGTGGGTGTCCATCGTCGAGGGCGGGTTGTCCGTCCTGGATGATGAGGAACAGCTAGCGCTGGAGTACTGCTACATACACAAGGTCAAGGGTTCCATCAATGAGCTGTGCTATCAGCTGAACATAGACACCAGCGCCGTCTACCGCCGCCGGGATCAGGCTTTGCGCCGGTTCACTCTGGCCCTGTATGGGCCGCTTCCGGGGTTGTGAGAGGGTCGGGGAATCCGTTTTCCTGACTCTTTCTTTTTCCCTTGTTTTTTCCCTTTAGCGGTCCGTGTGCTGTTCTGCGCCATTCCAACGATTTCTGCAAAGTTGTTGTGCCACAACGATTTTATTAACTTTCGTTCTGCGGCATTTCAACAGATACGGCATATGTGGAAAATTCAAGTCCCGCCTCGCGCACCAGCCTGTGTTGATGAAAAAGATGCAGGAGAAAAAGCCACACATTTGTGTGGCTTTTTCGCATATTCTGCAACAAAATAGGCCAAAATCACGAAAAAGAGTCAAGTTTTCCAGAAATAGGGAGCGCGATTCAAAAATCACACAAAAAAAGATGCCAGCAAGTCGTTTCCGCAGCCGCAGGGACTCGAACTCTTTCGTACAGCTAAAAAAGAAATGTGATTGCCAGACGCCGTCTGCAGCCTGCCGAAATCCCGGCAGGCCGCAGGCGGCGTTTTTGCTTTCCCGGGGTTGTTTGGATTGGTAGTTCTGCCTGCATTGTCCATCCTTCCTTGGTGGTCTTGGTCATCGCTTTCCTGCCTGCTTTCGAGTATACTTGCCTCAAGATCAAACAAGGAGGATATCCCATGGAAGAACGAAAAAACCTCTGCGCTCTCATCCCCATCGAGCTCCACAACCAAGTGACGGAAGCCAGAGAGCAGCTAGGCCAGACCACCGGCGAGTACATTGTCAACGCCAATTTGAAATTGTAAGAAAACGCCGAAGAAATTTTGTAGTTTTTCGGCGGGGGGGGGTAACAAAACTAAGCGTTTCCTTGCTCAAAAAGAG
>NZ_JBQILM010000045.1:0-12135 GCF_056797215.1 Evtepia sp. | reverse complement strand
ACGGCGGCTGTGACCAAACCCTCCTGGCGGCAGCGGAACGGGCAGGGGTCCCCCTGCGCTTTGCCCTGGGGGCCGGGGAGGGCTTTGAGGACTTCCACGCCACCCTCCAAGGCCAGCCGGAGACCATGGAACGGGTGGAGACCCAGGCAGAGGAACCCATCCTGCTCTACTTCACCTCCGGCACTACGGGGGAACCCAAGGGGGTGCTCCACGACCATGCCTATCTCCTGGCCAACCACTGTGGGGCCGCCTACATGCAGGACACCCACGACGGCAGCCGCCACTTCGCCACCGGGGACAGCGGCTGGGAGGTGGTGGCGGGGACCAAGTTTTATTGCCAATGGCTCCACCTGGGCACCCTGCTGGTGTATGACTACGACCGTTTCCCGGCAGAACAGGTGCTGAAATTTTTACAGGAGGCCCGGGCCACCGGGGTGATGGCCCAGCCCACGGTGTACCGGATGCTCACCGACGTGGGGATGGACCGCTATGACTTGTCCAGCGTCACCTGCTTTGCCGTGGGGGGGGAGAAGCTCCCCCCGGACCTGGCAGAGATTGTGGAGGGGCAGACAGGGCAGCCGCTGTATGAGGGCTATGCCCAGTCAGAGGCGGGGCTCATCGCCGCCAACAGCAAGAACATGGGGCGGAAAAAGGGCTCCGTGGGGAAGATTTTGCCCAAGTACCATGTGGAGCTATTAAAGGACGACGGCAGCTTCGCCGCCCCGGGGGAGGAGGGGGAGATTGTCCTCCTGGCCCAGGACGGCAAACGCCCCGTGGGCCTCACCATGGGGTATCTGGATGATCCCGAGGGCACCCAGGCGATCTGGGACGGCAAGCTCTTCCACACCGGGGACTTGGCGGTCAAGGACGAGGATGGGTTCCTGTTCTATCGCGGCCGCAGCGACGGGATGATTAAGAGCAAGGGCTACCGGGTCAGCCCCGTGGAGCTGGAAGGTATCTTATGCCAGCACCCGGCGGTGGCGGAATGCCTGGTGGAGGGCATCCCTGACCGGGAGCTGGGGGAGAAGATTGTGGCCAGTGTCAAGGTGGCCCGGGGCCATCTCCCCACGGCGGAGCTGGCGGAAGAGCTGATGGCGTTTCATAACAGCCAGTGCGCTGGGTTTAAGAAGATTCGGGGGATTAGCTTCGTCAACGCGTTGGCGCGGAATGCCAATGGGAAGTTGGTGCGGAAGCGGAAAGAGCAATAAAAACACATTGTGTTGACATTTGCATCACAAATGGATATACTATGGTAAACGGGAGGTGGCACACATGGCAAAGACCGCAAATATCAACGTCCGAATCGATCCGGAAACGAAAACAAGTGCCGAGGAACTATTTTCCAGTTTCGGGATTACTATCTCAGATGCCATCAACATTTTTCTTCGCAAATCCATTATGGAGGGTGGCTTGCCCTTTGAGATGAAACAGCCCCGGTACAATGCGGAGACGGAAGCAGCTATGGCCGAGGCCAGGGCAATGATGGAAAGCCGGAGCCATGTTAAGCACTACCCCTCTGTGCAAGCCCTTTTTGAAGAACTAGACGCGGAAATGGAGAGAGAGTCTTGTTAAAGCTGGCCACGACCAATCAGTTCCGCAGGGACTATAAGCGCGTGAAAAAGCGCGGGTATGATATGCGCTTATTGGATGAAGTGCTTACTCAGCTTTTACAAGAAAAGACGCTTGCGATGCGTCACTGTGACCATGGATTAGTTGGAAATTATACTGGATTTCGCGAGTGTCATATTTTACCAGACTGGCTTTTGATTTATGCGATAGACAACGGGAAACTGATTCTTACTGCTTCCCGTACTGGCACACATGCAGATTTATTCCCCTAAGTTTTATACGCAGATATAGAGAGGACCAAGTCTACCCAGAAGGGAGAGACTTGGTCCTTTTACTCTGCCTTGTACGTAAAATACCCGAACCTGTCAACAGGAAATGTCAGGTGGAGGAAAGCTTTACTCTCCCTCTTCCCTCCACCCCAAATTCCGCACCAGCGGCCCAATCCCCCGCCAGGCAAAGGCCCGGTCTCCGTATTTCCGACGAAAGGCCCGGTTGCTCAAGCCCTCCAATTCCCCCAGGGTGAGGGAGGGCAGCAGGTTTTCCCGGAACTCCGGCAGGGGGCTCAGGGCCGCGCAGTGATTGAAGGGGCAGGCCTGTTGGCACAGGTCGCAGCCCCACACTGTGGGGCTGTGCTTGATCTGCTCCACCACCTCTGAGGGCAGGGCCCCCTTCTCCTGGGTGAGGGCAGAGAGGCATTTGGCTGGCTGGAAGCCCTCCGGCCCCAGGGCCCCGGTGGGGCAGGCGGCCTGGCAGGCGTGGCAATGGGCTGGACAGCCTTCGGGGGCCATCCCCCGTACCCCAGGGAGGGCCAGGTCTGTGAGGATGGTGCCCAGGAAGAGGTAGGAGCCGTAGGGGGGCAGGATGCGCAGGCCGTGGCGGCCCCGGAAACCCACCCCCGCCAGCTCCGCCGCCGCCAGCTCTGGCACCGGGGAGTTGTCCGCGCCAGGGACATAGCGGTGCCCGGGGTGTTGGGCCTCCAAGGCCTGGCACACCTGGCCTAAGCGCCGGGCCAGGACCCGGTGGTAGTCCTCCCCCCGGCAGTAGAGGGAGAGGTTGCCGGGGGACGGCCCGGCGTAATAGGGGAAGGCGGCCACCAGCACCGTCTCCACCCCAGGGCACAGGGCGGCAATGGCCTCCTTGGCCCCCTCGTCCAAAAACGGCCGGAGGCCGCTGAAGCGGACGGCACCCCATGCCGCCGCACCAGCGGCCTTCCAGATTTCATTCATATACGGTCTTTCCGGCGCTCAGCCGTTGCGCTTGGCGTCTCTGGCCTCGATGGCGGCCAGCTCCCGCTGGGCGTCCCGGAGGGAGAGGTTCACGCGGCCCTTCTCGTCGATGTCGGTGACCTTCACCCAGACCATATCGCCGATGTTCACCACGTCCTCTACCTTCTCCACCCGGCGCTCGGCCAGCTTGGAGATGTGGACCATGCCGTCCTTGCCGGGGGCCAGCTCCACGAAGGCGCCAAAGTTCAGGATGCGCACCACCTTGCCATAATACAGCATCCCGATCTCCGGGACAAAGACGATGGTGTCAATCATCTTCTTGGCGGCGTCGCAGCAGGCGGCGTTCTCGGCGGAGATATAGATGGTGCCGTCGTCCTCGATGTCGATTTTCGCCCCGGACTCCGCGGTGATCTTCTGGATCACCTTGCCGCCGGAGCCGATCACCTCCCGGATTTTGTCCGGGTCGATTTTCATGGTGAGCATCTTGGGGGCAAACTCGGAGACCTCCGGCCGGGGCTCCCGGATGCAGGGGAGCATAACCTCGTCCAGAATGGCCTTCCGGGCGTCGCCGGTGGTATCCAGGGCCTCTTTGATGATGGCGTGGGAGAGGCCGTCGTTCTTGATGTCCATTTGGATGGCGGTGATACCGGCCTTGGTGCCGGCCACCTTGAAGTCCATCTCCCCGTGGAAGTCCTCCACCCCCTGGATGTCGATGAAGGTGGTGAAGGAGCCGTCGTCGTCCTGGATCAGGCCGCAGGAGATGCCGGCCACCGGGGCGGTGATGGGTACGCCCGCGTCCATCAGGGCCAGGGTGGAGCCGCAGATGGAGCCCTGGGAGGTGGAGCCGTTGGAGGACACCACCTCAGAGACCACGCGGATGGCGTAGGGGAATTCCTCCACAGAGGGGATCACCGGGTCCAATGCCCGCTCGGCCAGGGCGCCGTGGCCCTTCTCCCGGCGGTTGACGCTCCGGGCGCCCCGGGCCTCGCCCACGGAGTAGGCGGGGAAGTTGTAGTGGTGCATATAGCGTTTTTCGGATTCCTCCCAGATGGTATCCAGCTTCTGGCAGGCGGAGAGGGTGTTTAGGGTGACCACGGAGAGCACCTGGGTCTGGCCGCGGGTGAAGAGGGCGGAGCCGTGGACCCGGGGCAGGACCCCCACCTCGGAGGCCAGGGGCCGGATCTCGTTCTTCTGGCGGCCGTCCACCCGGTGGCCCTCCAGGAGCCAGGCCTTGACGATCTTCTTCTGGAATTTGTAGGTGATCTCTTCCAGGTACTGGTCCATCTCGGGGTACTCTTCCAGGAAGCGCTCGTGCCAGTGGTCGATGAGGGCGTTCCAGCGCTCCTCCCGGACGTTCTTGTCGTCGGTGTCCATGGCGGCCTTGGCCTCCTCCATGGTGGCGGCCACGATCTTGTCAAAGAGCTCTTGGTCGAAGTCGGCGTGGTCGTAGGTCATTTTCTCCTTGCCGATCTCCGCCACGATGCCGTTGATAAACTCCACCTGGGCCCGGATTTCCTCATGGGCCTTCACGATGGCCTCATACATGATGTCGTCGGGGAGCTGGTCGGCCCCGGCCTCGATCATCACTACCTTGGCCCCGGTGGCGGCCACGGTGAGGTCCAGCTTGGAGCTGTGCTTCTGCTCCTGGGTGGGGTTCATGACGATCTGGCCGTCCACATAGCCCACTTCCAGGCAGCCGATGGGGCCGGCCCAGGGGATGTTGGACACAGCCAGGCAGGCGGACACGCCCACCATGGCGGCGGCCTCTGGGGAGCAGTCCCGGTCCACGCTCATGACGGTGCAGGTGACCACCACGTCGTTGCGGAAGTCCCCGGGGAAGAGGGGCCGGATGGAGCGGTCGATGACCCGGGAGGCCAGGACAGCGGGCAGGGAGGGCTGACCCTCCCGGCGCAGGAAGGAGCCGGGGATGCGGCCCACGGAGTAGAGCTTTTCCTCAAAGTCCACGGACAGGGGGAAGAAGTCCACCCCGTCCCTGGGGCGGGGGGCGGCGGTGACAGCCACCAGCACGGAGGTGTCGCCATAGCGCACCATGGCGGAGGCATTGGCCAGCTCCGCGATTTTGCCAAATTCCAGGGAGAAGGGGCGGCCGGCGATTTCGGTCTTGTAGATATGGTCGTTAAATTTCTTGTGGGTAATGATGGTTGACATCGATGCAGTCTCCTTTCTAAAAAGACAGGGTGGGGGAGGCATCCGTATTTAGCACTTGAAGGCATGTCCGCAGCCCGGGCACACATTCAAAGGCTAAAAGAGAGGCGCTCCCCCGGCGTTTGGGGGCCTATGGGGAAAAGGGGCGGTGCAGCTTTTGTCCACACCGCCCCTTCTATATAGGCAAAATTACTTACGAATACCCAGCTTGGCGATGAGGGTACGATAGCGCTCAATGTCCTTCTTGGCCAGATAATCCAGCAGCTTGCGGCGCTTACCGATCATCTTGTACAGGCCACGGCGGCTATGGTTGTCGTGGATATGGACCTTCAGGTGCTGGGTGAGCTCGTTGATGCGGGCGGTGAGGATGGCGATCTGCACCTCGGGGGAGCCGGTGTCGGTTTCGTGGGTGCGGTTGGCCTCGATCACGGCGTTTTTCTCGTCTTTACGGATCATGGGAGTGTTCCACCTTTCAAAATTTGCCGCTGACCGGGTGGCGGGTGGGGGAACCCCCTGGAAAGCAGGCGCTTATCCCGGAACTCAGTCAGGGTAGAGTCAACACTTGCGCAGGCTGCGCAAGTGTTTTATAGTATACCACAGAAGTTACAAATTGTAAAGAAAATTTTTGGCAGGACTTTTGTGGGCGTGCGCCTCACGTTCCATACAGGTCAGCCGGTTACATCTACACGATATGACCAAACACGCTTTACGATGCGTATCAACTCTGAATTGCTGGAACGCATCAAGATTGAGGCGGAAAAGAACAAGCGCTCCGCAGCAAAAGAGATCGAATACATTTTGGAAAAACATATCAATACCCTGCCCAAGGATGCACCGTGAAAACCGTATTCGCGTCCAGAGCGGTGATTGACAAAGGCCATCAGATGCGCTAAAATAAGGGACGCATAGGCCCATGTAGCTCAGTTTGGATAGAGCGACCGCCTCCTAAGTTCCCGCAGGAGCAATCGCTTTTCCGAAAAAAGCGGTGTGCAAGGAGTACGAAAGCATTCGTGCAAAAATAGGCCCATGTAGCTCAGATTGGATAGAGCGACCGCCTCCTAAGCGGTAGGCCAGAGGTTCGAGTCCTCCCATGGGTGCCAAAAAAGGCCCGAAATCAGCGTATTTTCGCTGGTTTTGGGCCTTTTTTGTTCAGAAAACTCCCATTGTGAAAATCCATAAGGGAGAAGGGCTTGTTAGCAGGAGATGGATTTTGTTAGCAAGGGGAAGATTTGGCAGATCGAACTTCTGACTTTTTGTGTGCCCTCCCTGCCGTGGGCTTGCTAACATTGTTAGCAGGATTTTCCCGGATTTCTCACGATTTCGGCCCTCCCTGCTAACACGGCAAAAAAGTCAGGCCAAATCTTGCTAACAAGAAAAGGGAACGACGTGGGTTCGATTTCTCTCATTTGTGAATTTCCACAAATCACAGCGCCTGTGCCAGGGTTTTGAGCGCCCCTGCCATTTCCGGTGATCCGGCCAGCAGGGACAGGAGCAGGGCGTTTCGCTCCTTCTCTCCCAGGGTAAGCGGCGGGACGGCTGGCGGCGTTTCTGCATCTTTCTCTGGCGCGGGTCCTGAGGCCGTGTAAAATTCCTTCTGGAACCGCTCCGCATTTAAGCGCCGGTCATCATCCAGGATGTGCGCGTAGCGTTCGGTGACCATGGAGGCTTGGGCGTGCCCGGTGTCCCCCTGCACCGCCTTGATGTCCCCGCCGCTGAGTTTTAGCTTATAGGTGGTACTGGTGTGACGGATGCTGTGAAAGACCACCTTGGGCAGGCCGTTGTCCGCAATCAGCTTGCTGAAGGCCCGATTGATAACCGCCCCTTCTACAGGGGTGCCGGAGGAAGAGGCGAATACAAGGCCATAGTCGGTGTATTCCTCTCCCAGCAGTTCCTTCAGCTCGTCGATCTCCCGCCGCCGTTCCTCTAGCATCTCGGCTACCGCCTTGGGCAGAAATATCTTCCGCACACTGGTTCTTGTCTTGGGGGATTTCAGCACCAGGACCGTGTGCCCACAGGCAAAGACAGAGGGAAAACGCAGTTTAATCCCCTGCTGGTCAATCTGCGCCAAGGCATCCCTGGAAACCCGCTGCAATTCCTTGTCCACATAAATGAAGGCCGAGCCATTGTCGATGCTCTCCGGGGAGATATCCACACAGTCCCAAGTCAGACCCAGCATCTCACCCATCCGCAGGGAACAGGAAAAGGCTAGGTTCAGCGCCAGACGAAGCATATCGTTCTCGCAGAGGTCGATGGCTTTGAACAAGGTCTCCGCGTCCCAGATTTCCCGCTCTTTCTTTTCGTATTTCGGCAGGGTCGCGTTCTGGACAGGATTGCGGGCCATCAGCTCCCACTTGACCGCCTGATTGAAGGCACTGCGGAGGATTTTGTGAATCTCTCGAATCGTGTGGGCGGAGATGAACTTGGCCTCGCCAGTCTCGTAAGGCCGCTGCTTGGCTTTCATGGTTTGGAGCTTTTGATAAAAGCGGTCCATCATGCGGGGGGTGATATCATCCAGCTTCGTTTCCCCAAGCAGGGGGAGGATGTAGTTGTCGATCAACCCCCTGTGGCCCTCATAGGTAGAGGGGGCCCAGGTGTTCGCGCCGTAGATGGAGACGTATTCCTCCAACAGATGGGCCAGTGTGGTGGCGGAGGGGGCGATGAATGTTCCTTCCGCCAGTTGATGCTCCACCTCGGCCTTCCGCTTCTTCGCCTGCGCGTGGGTATCAAAGCTCTCCCACTTTTGACGGCGGGCACCGTTCTCGTCTGTGAGCCAGTAAGCCACAGAATACTTGCTCTTTCGCTTGATGATGCTTGCCATTACGCGGTTCCTCCTTGTTCAATTTGTTCTGCGCTTTGTTGAGTAGGGATGCTGTCCTTGTAAATACGAGTCCGGTTATCCACCTTGACCGCCCGAAGCTGTCCCCGCTTAATGTATGTATAAACCGTACCAGGGTGGATGCCCAAGCGGTCGGCGGCTTCCTGGACGCTCAAAGTATGTGCCCATTTTTGTCCGGGAGAGGGGCCGTTGACCTTCCTGTAATGAAACTGACCGCTGTACCAGTCCTCAAAACTGTCCAGCAGGACCCGCATTTTGCCGCCCACCAGGACAGTTTGAAAGCGTTTCTGCTTGACCAGCCAGTATGCCTCGACTTTTTTCATGCCGAGAAGCCGCTGCATTTCAGGGACTGAGATGCTTGTCTTTCCCATGCTGTATAACCTCCTATTTCTTCGATTTGTTGAGACAAAGTGCCTCTATGTAAGACCCGCTGCAATGTGGGCCTCCCCTATGCCCCACATTGTAGCGGGCTGTGGGAAAAAGCGCAAAGGTACAAAACCCTTGCGCTTTGGAAATTCGTATCCTTGACACGTTATTCTCCCTCGCCATCCAGCCAAGCATCAAAGCTCTTTTTGGAAATGCGAATCTGCTTCCCGACTTTTTGGCTTTTGAACAGCCCGCGCCGGATGAGGGCGTAGGCTGTGGAGCGGCTGATATCTAAAATTCTCTGAATATCGCCCACGGAGTAGGTTCGTTTTTCCACCCCGCAGGACGGTTTGTATCCCGTATCCATTTTACCACACCCGCTGTTTTGCTCTTCAAACATTTTCGATACCTCCTCCCCTCATGTATCTCCTAACCGCTTCCTGCGGTTGATAACCATGAAGTCCAGCCCCGGCTGGACCTCACAGTATTCGCAGACGCTATTTTCAGCCTGTTCCCCTTCCGCTCTGCGGATCACATGGTCCGGCGAGCTGTAAAACTGATTGGAACAATTCGGGCAGAGGCAGAGTCTTTTTCCCTCCGGCTCAGCTTTTTTCTTAGCCTGTCTCTCATCCGGCAGTGCCAGACTGGCACAAATGGCCCGGTCGATCTCTTCCATTTCATCCGCCTCCATACAGTCCACATACTCCCGCAGCCGCTGCTTGTCCAGCACGCGGATCTGCTCCAGCATGACCATGGAGCGGCGGGGCAGCTCTAACCGCTCCGGCAGGATCACATGGGTGGGCAGGTAATACTTCTTCCCCTTGCTGGTGATGGGGGCTATGATAACGGTGGGGCAATGCTTGTTTCCCTTATCGTTCTGGATGACCAGGACAGGGCGAAGCCCACCCTGCTCGGAACCCTGTACGGGGTTCAGTTTGGCGTAATAGATATCCCCTCGGCAAATCATATTCGATCCCTCTTTTCCTATATATTCTCAAAGTATTTTCGTCATGTAACGCCCAGACGGCCTACGCCCAACAGAGTCTTTCAACGTGCGGCTCTGTAAGCGTGGCCGTTTGGGCTTTCTTGCACATCATTTGTCCTCGACACCCCTGTGCGTGGGAAGTCACTGAGTCGCGGCCCGCTATGCCGCGTCACGGGAGTTTCACCCCAGCTGTCGTTCTGACAGAGCCGCCCTCATCGCCTGCGGCGAAACCAAATTTCGCTCGGACTGTAGACTGGACGGGAGTACCATTATCCTTCCGATTGTCCTTGCCATGCCGGGGGCGACCCGGCACTCGCAGCAGCTTTCATCGCTCTCCCGTTGCCGGGGTCTCGGCGCAGCGGCTGTCGTGGCTCGTGATTTTCACACATCATCGGAATTGATGTCTCAGTGAATGGGTATGTGGTTTTCAAGGTTCACGGAAGGTTTTCTAACCCTCTCACTTATCATTGGGTAGCGATTTCGGATTTTGCCGTATCAATTTTCAAAAATTTTTTCAAATCTGCCAGACCGAAGTTTTTCCGGTCTGTAAAGGCTTGGCGGCTGATTCCGAGTGCAGCAGCGATTTCGCTATCGCTCATTGTGGGACAATGAAAATATTTGGTGAGAATGGCCTCTCGCCTAGCAACGGACAGCGTTTCCATTGCAGGGGAAAGCTGCTCCTTACAAACCTGCCAGAGAACATCTTCTTCAAACTCCGCTCCAATGTCGGCAATCAGTTCGTGCAACGAACAGGGGCCTTCTTCGTCGAGCAGGGCATCCAAGGACAAGGCAGTTCTGCCTTTGCCCCAGGTACGCAAATACTTGTGGCGGCAATATTCCGTATACCAATCCTGGTACTGCGACTCGGTGGCTTCTATGTAAATCACATCTGCATTGGGACAGATATCGTTTCCAAGGCGGATAAAACGCCGTTCGCCGTTCTCTGGTTTCTTCAGCAGGTCATAAAATGCCCTGCCGTTCAGTTCAACCCATTCGATGTCCATGCCGTTGCAGGCAGGGTCTTTCCAGATAAAATACTTTTTCGCCATGTTCGTGATCTCCTTTGTGTGAATTTTTCAGATGGAAAAATTCGGAGATCACGGGTATTTCGCTATGTAGCACTGCCACTTAGAACGCATAAGAAAGCCCTTTCCCGAGCAAGCCGGGAAAGGGCTTTCTTCACGCCGTATGAAGCAAAATCAGAGCAGCAAAATGCGCCGTAGAAATCGGCTGACATAGAAAATCTATGTCAAACCGGCTTCATACGGCGCATGATAGTCCCAGGCTATACGCCTGCACTCCGCTTGCTCGATTATGAATCGCTGGTATTTTATTCAGTTATCGGGAATATCCCCTTCGCTTTATCCTTCGGAAATATCCCATGTTGAAAATTGTAATTGATTTACAGTTATTGCATTTCACTTTGAAATGTCCAGAAGCATCAGAAAAGAGTGTGACAAGGTAGCGATTGCAGTGGGGGCAGCGCAACTCTCGATCTTTCAAGTCAATACTCTCATGATAGGAACGCTCTACCTTGCTCCTTATCTCCCGGGACATAGGTTTCGTCTTGTAGGCCCTGATGGGCGCTTGCTGCATCATAGACTTCCTCCTGTTTCGCTCAAAAGGACATTTCTGTTTCCAGATATTCCGATATTTGTCGGTACTCGATCAGGCCCAAGGAACGCAGGCGAATCAGCAAGGCGGTGAATGTAACCCCCATGCTATCAGCCATTTTCTGGACAGAAAGTTTGTCCGCTCTGCGCATAACGTGATGCCCATACACGGGAAGCCGCGCTCCATTACAAAATGCCTGCATCGTCTGTCTAACTAGAAACTTTGGCATAAGCAGAACAGCAGCCATCCGATCTGTCTGTGCCTCACACAGATTAAGGTGTGCTCTCAACTCTCCAATACTATAGGTTTTTTCTCCATCATAAAGCCGGTTAAAATATGGGCCAGCTGCAGTTGGACTCATCCGCTCAAATACAACGTGTGCAGCCTCATGTGCCAATGTGAAACGACGTTGGCCGCTCCAATCCTCATGCAGTAAATATCGGTCTAGCACTACAGTCCCTTTGGGATAGATTATCTGCTCCTTTTTCTGATTGCGATGAACATTCAGGGGATAATTCCCATCTGAAACAAACCCTATTTTATCCTTGTCGTCCTCAGCTAGAGCCTCATAGACAAGGGGAAGATGTAGAAAGTCTTTGATAAAGCCCTCGATATCAATACACTTGGGGGAAGGTTTCTTATTGCAAATATATCTCTGGATCAGGCTTTCCCCGACTTCCTCTATCTCCGCATTTGTAACCAAAGTCCTCATGTATTTTCATCTACCCTCCTATGCTACATAAACATACCAGTTTTTTTCATCATCTCGGTAGAGATATTTTTCTGTCCCTCCAATCAATACAGCGTACCGTACGCCCTCAAAGGACAAATCCGGGCTGCGGCAGGTGTGGAGAACACGCTCAATCTTCCATACACGACCATCGCCCCATCTGATTTTGTTCGGGCAAGTGATTCCGTCTGGTGAAACGGAACACTGAACCGTGATGTAAACCTTGTTCGCTTTCATCAACTCCCTTCGAAAACTAACTCTTTATAGCGCCTTGATGACAAACTTTGCCACCCCTTGAATGTCCAAATCTTTGACATAGATTGGGTCCATACTCTCATTTTCTGGCTTGAGCACGTAGCTATCCTTCTCTCTATCATAGCCCAACCGTTTGAGGGTATTGGCTCCTTCGTGGAGAGCAACAACTATATCACCGAGGGATGCTTCTGCCTGTTTTTTTACCACAACTAGGTCTCCGGCTTCGATCCCCACACCAATCATCGAATCGCCAGTGGTTCTTATAATATATAACTCACCGTCCCCAAAAATAGCAGTTGGCAACAGGACATACTCTGCAATGGACGCTTCGACCTGGTCAAGCGGTCCACAAGATATTGCGCCATCGTAAACCACAGCACTTTTCTGT
>NZ_JBQILM010000044.1:0-13564 GCF_056797215.1 Evtepia sp. | reverse complement strand
GTGGTGACGCTGCCCAGCAGGGTGGTGGCCTTGCCCCAGAACACATAGCACAGCATGGAGGAGCACACCACCACATAGAGGAAGGCCCCCCAGATCCGCGCCCCCTCGGTGGCGAAGGCGCGGGCGGTGGTGACATCCCCCAGCAGCAGGGCGAAGGGCAGGCACAGCAGCACCCCCCAGAAGAGGATTTTCCGGGTCATTTGCAGGGCGGTGTAGCCTAAGCCCTCGGTGTTCACCACAAACACGCAATAGAGCCCCCAGCACAGGGCCGCCGCCAGGGCGATGCTGTCCCCCAGCAGGTGGACGCCGCCGCCCCCGCCCCCGGAGATGGCCACCACCCCCGCCATACACAGCCCAAAGCCCAGGAAGAACAGGGGCCGCAGCTTCACCTTCCGGGAGAAGATGCACAGCCACAGGGCGGTGAAGATGGGGGAGGTGGAGCCCAGGATGCCAGTGTTGGAGGCGGTGCTGTTGAGCAGGGCGATGTTTTGCAGGATGTAATATAAAGTAATGCCCAGGATGCCGCAGAGGACCACCCAGCGCTCCCGCTTCCACGCCATGGGCTTCAAGGGCTTGGGGGAGAGGAGGAAGAGCAGGAACCAGGCCAGGGCAAAGCGCAGGACAATGAACCAATAGGGGTCCAGATATCCCACCATGATTTGCGACGCGGCAAAGGTCATGCCCCAGATGAGCACCGTAACCAGGGCAAAGATATGGCCCCGCAGGGGGCCGTTCCCAGGAAGCTTCACAAAAACCCCTCCTTTTTGTCGTTTCCCTATTATATAGCAGGGAAGGGTGGGTTTGTCAATGTAGAGTTTTCCACTGTTTGCTTTTTCAATTGAATATCCAAGATATATTGAAGAGGGCCTTCCAGACAGGAAAAGAGGGCGGATTGCTCCGCCCTCCTTTCCCGAAGGTTAAAAATGAAAAGAAGATCTCTTGCCCTCGATCCCGGCACTGGATCGGAGACATAAGCAGTACGAGACGCGTTCCGCTGTGCGGGTTTCGTATCGTGCTTTTTATTATAGCGGAGAGATGTTGCAAAATAAGGCCAGAAATGTTACAGATGTTTTAAGTTTCAGCGAGAAACCATGGCGTTTCCCCGTCAGACTTCCGCCCCCTCCTGCAATCTCACCGCTGCCCCTTCTTCAACAGCCGGATATCCTGCCCGAAGAAGGGCAGGAAGAGGTATTCCCCTTCCAGCCGGGAGGCCAGCTGGGGGGTATAGCGCTGGCGGATGGCCGGCATATTCAGGTTGGAGGAAATCACCGTGCGCTGGCCCTGGGCTAGGCGGGTGTTCACCACCTCGTACAGGGCCGCCTGGATGAAGGGGGAGGAGAACTCACTGCCCAGGTCGTCCAAAATCAACAGCTCGCAGTTCAGGTACCGCCGCACGTCCTCCCCGGCGGCATCGTCGTCCCGGCTGAACTTCCGGGCCTCAAAGCGGGCGAAGAGGTTGGAGGCGGTGTCGTACACCACGGAATGCCCCCCCTCCGCCACCACCCGGGCAATGCAGGCGGAGAGGAAGGTCTTGCCCAGGCCGGGGTTGCCGTAGAGGAAGAGGTTCTTATAGGGATAACTGCCAAAGAGCTCGGCATAGCTGCGGCAGTTGGAGAGGACAAACTCCATGTTCTCCCGGGGGGAGCGCTTGAAGTCCGGCCAGACCTGGCGGTCGTAATAGTCCAGGCGGAAGTTGTCAAAGGACTGCTCCCCCAAATCCAGCAGGGAGGACAGGTCCCGGATCTGCTCCTGGCGGCACAGCCCCTCTAGGCAGGTACACATAGCGCTGCCCCGCCAGCCCCGGTCGTTGCACAGGGGGCACAGGGGAGTGTCCTCCAAGGCGTCGTGGGGGAAGCCCTCCTGGTCCAGGAGGGCGGCCAGCTGGTCCTGAAGGGCCAGGTTTTCCCGGCGCAAAGCGGCCAGGGCCGCCTGCTGGTCCAGCCCCTGGCGCAGGGCGGCGGCAAGGATTTTGGGGGCGGTCTGCCGGAGCTGCTGGTCCAGGGCCCGGGCCTGGGGGAGCTTTTCAAACACCCTCTGGCGCAAAGCCTCCCTCTGCTGGCGGTGGGCCTTGACCTGCCCCTCCCGCCGCTGCTGGGCCCGGGTGATGGCGGCCTCACTGTATGCCATGGGCGTCCTCCTTTCCCTGGGCGGCGGCCCACTGGGCGGCCTGGATCATACGGTCGATGTCGTCGGTGGAGATATTGGCGCTGTTCTGGGGGGCGGCGGGGGAGGGAGCGGGCTTTTGGAACTTGGGCTGGCGCTGCCCCTCGGCGTCCTGGATGGCCTGGGCGGTGTACAGCCCCTGCTTTTGCCAACTGCCCAGGATACCGTTCATATAGCTCCAACGGAACTCCCCTACGTGGAACAGCGTGCGCTCGTAGGCCAGGGTGAGCACCTCGTCGGGGAAGCCCATTTGGCTCCAAGCGTCCAAATAGGCCTCCTCCTTGGGCACCGGCTTCCGGTCCCCCCGGCCCAGGAGGGCAAGAATCTCCATGCCCCGGCTGTTGAGCCGTTGGCGGCGGTGGAGGTATTCGTCCGCCCGGTCCAGGTCCGTGGCCCCGGCCTTTTGCCACTTGGCCGCCTCCCGCTTGATCTGGGGGAGGGTGGGCTTGCGCCCGGGGTGCTTGGCCCCTGCCTCCTCTGTGCAAAAGCTCACCAGCAGGAGGATCACCTCCGCCGGCAAGGCCAGGTAGTCATAGATAAAATACAGGCTCTTCAAATCCGCCGGGGAGAGGAGCTTCCCCAGGGCCTTTTCCACCGCCGGCACCAGCAGGGCAAAGCTCCCGCCCCCTTGCAGGGCCTGGGTGATGTCCTGGGTGCTGTAGTCTGGCGGGGTGTTGTCCTCTAGCTTCTGGGGCGGCGGGGGGGCCACCGGGGTGTCCTCCCCCACCAGCTGGAGGGAGACCAGGGCGGCCCGGGCATGTTCCAGGCGCTGGCTGTCCCACTTCAGGGCGGCGGCATCCCGGCCCTCTAAAAGGCAGAGGTACAGCAGGGCGGCGTCGCCATTGCCCGAGGCCACCAGCCGCCGGGCAGCCTTGCGGTGGAGGGAGAGGATGCTGCCAGGGTAAAATAATCCTTTCATAAAAAACTGCCCCTTTCAGAAGAAGGCCGCCCCAGAGGGCGACCTTCCATTTATTCAAAAACGTTTACCATATACACCGCACTTCGCAGGTGAAGGTCTTGCCGTCGCAAGTTGCTGTGATGGTGGCCCCGCCCACGGCCACGGCCGTGACGGTTCCGTTCTGGTCCACAGTGGCCACGCTATGTTTGCTGGAACTCCACTGCACCTCCCCGGCGGCCCCGTTGAGGGTCAGCTGCCGGGCGGCCCCTGGGCTGTCCAGGGAAAGGGTCTCGTCACTGAGGGACATCTCCCCGGTGGCGGTGGGCTGTCCCTCCCCCTCCGGCTGCCCCTCTGCCCCTGGCTCCGTGGGGGTCACATTCCCCCCCTCGTCCACGGTCCAGTTGCAGCGGATCTGGCACTGGGCGCTCTGCCCGCTGGCCATGGCGGCCACAATGGTGGCCTCTCCGGGGCTGATGGTGGTAACTTTGCCGTATTCGTCCACACTGGCCACCGCGTTGTTGCTAGAGGACCAGGTGAGCCTGGCGGTGGTGCCCTCGGGGGCGAAGGTGGGCACCAGGTCCGTGGTCATCCCCGGCTCACTGAACACCATGTCCTTCTGGTTCAGGATGAAGGTCTGGGCGGTGTCCTTCTGCTCCTCCTCTTCCCCCTTCCCCAGGCCGGCAAAGATGCCGGTTTGCAGGGCGGGGATGAAGTTGCGCGCCACGATGAAGCCCGCCACAACGATGATGACAAGGGAGAGGGCCAGCATTGCCACCTGGAAGCCGCTCTTTTTCTTCTTCTCTTTCTTGCCGGGCTGCTGGTCCAGGAACAGCGCCTCGTCGTCGTCCTCCTCTTCTTCGTCCAGGGCGTCCAGAACGTCGTCGTCCTCTTCTTCCGCCTCCAAGCCGGCGTCCTTCTCCGGGGCCGGCGGGGCGGGGGACTGCTCCGGGGCGGGGGCTGCCCAGGGCTTCGCCTCGCCCTTCTTGGGCAGGACGGGAATGGGCTTGGTGGGCTCGTCCACCTCCATGTGGGGGGCGAACACTGTGGTGGCCTCTTCTTCCGCCTTGGCGTGGGCGGCGCCGGGGCTGTCCTCCGCCAAAATCTCCCGTATTTCTGCCAGGAGGTTGTCCAAGTCCTCCTCGGTCTCGATTTTAGGAATGATGATATCCGGGTCCCCGCTGACCGGTTCCACGGTGGGGTCCACCTCTGGGGGAGGCGGAGGGGGCACCCGGTTCATCCGCCGGGATGCGCTGAGAGGGAGGTCCTCCGGGGCAAGGGGGATAGGCTCCGGGGCCTTCTCCTGGTGCTCCGCCGGGGGCTGCTCCCGCTCCTGGGAAGCAGGCTGTGCCGCCTTTTCTGCCTCCGGCTGCGCTCCCTTGGCCTCTGGGGCGGCCGGGGCCTCTGGCTGGGGGGCGGGGGCCGCTGGGGGCGCCTCCTCCTGGGGCTGCTCTGCCGCCGGGGTAGAGCCCTCCTGGCCGAGGCCGTTGAGGTCACCGGCCACCTCTACCACGGTCCCGCTGCTGCTCTGTTCCAGGTCCCGCATAAAGGCCCACTGGCTCTGGGCCAGCTCTTCCTCTCCGGGGGGGGCGGGCTCCGGGGCCTTCTCCTGGTGCTCCGCCGCAGGCTGCTCCGGCTCCCCGGCGGGGGCCGCCCCCTCTGTCTCCGCCAGCTCTGCCGCGGCGGCCACGGCGGCAGCCAGGCCCGCCCCTTTCAGGGGGATGGTAATGGTACGGATGATCCCCGAGCTGCTCTTTTCCTCCTCTGGATGGCCCACAGGCTGGGTATGGGCCCCGCTGTCCGGCTCAAAGCCGAAGCTGGGGGGGGGCGTCATGGTCTCAAACACCGGGCCGGGGGCCTCGCCCCGCTCCGCTGCCTGGGCGGCTTTGACAGCGGCCTCCTTCTGGGCAGCCTTGGCGGCGGCCTCCGCGGCGGCCCGTTCCCGTTCCCGCTTGCGCTGGGCGGCCCGGGCCTCCCGCTGGGCCCGGTTGGCGGCCCGCTCCTCCTCGGTCATCTCGCTGATCTTCTTCCTGCGGCGGGGGGGCTCCTCCGCCACGGCGGCCTCCTTCCGCTCCTGGGGGATGCGCCCGGTGTCCCGGGACACCGGGGGGATGCGGCCTGTCTCCCGGCCTACGGGGGGGATGCGCCCCGTCTCCCGGCCGACAGGGGGGATGCGCCCCGTCTCCCGGCTCACAGGGGGGATACGCCCGGTCTCCCGGCTCACAGGAGGGATACGCCCGGTCTCCCGGCTCACAGGGGGGATGCGCCCGGTCTCCCGGCTCACGGGGGGGATACGCCCCGTCTCCCGGCTCACGGGGGGGATACGCCCCGTCTCCCGGCCGACAGGGGGGATGCGCCCGGTCTCCCGGCCGGCCCGCTCTTGGCTCTCGTCCCGGCGGCGGGGGGTGGGACGTCCCCGTCCGGCATTCTTATCACTGCCCTGGCTGCGGGGTTTCTTCTTCTCCGGCTCTGGACTTCCCAGCAAACCACCCAGCAAGGAGCCTTTTTTCTTCTCCGCCTCTTTGCGCCCTGCGTCGCAGAAGGGACAGTAATCATAGGTCACAGAATAGTATTCCCCGCAGTGGGTGCACTGCACCGTCTGGCTGCGCAGGGTATTCCTGTTGTCCATTCCGTTTCCTCCTTCTTGGCCCACGCTTTTGTAATCATTTGTAATCATTGGGTTATATTGTACCACACATACACAAAATTCGTCAACCTTAGATATCTGTTCTTCTGCCCCCCTGGCCGCTATCCCTGGGGGGAGGCTTGAAAGCCAGGGGCGGGGTATGGTATAATCAGGAAACTTTGAGAGAGGGGGGGAGCCCATCCATGCGCTCTGCCGATGCCGTCCGCCAGGACTACCGCCGCCTGGTTTCCGCCTACCGCCGCCAGCTCCCGGACCCGGGATTGCGCCTGGCCTTCCAGCCCGACGCCTATTTCCAGGCCTGTGCCCAGAGCCTGTGGCGGGCGGGGGGCGTGACCATCACCCCGGATCACGCTACCTTATATAACGCCCTCAAGGAGGGGGACGGCCAGGAGACCCTATTCTGGGCCCTGGTCCACCAGGTAGGGGAGGCGGGGCCTCTGCCGGAGCCCCCCTTCTTCCCCCGGCTGTGCCGCTACGACCAGCAGACCGGCCACAGCACCGCCCGGCAGTTTTTAGCGGCCCTTCCCGCCCTATGGGCCCTGCTGGCTCAGGCGGGGGACGCAGGGGGCAGCGCCGTCACCGCCTGCATCCAGGAGGGGCTCTCCCGCCTCCACCGGGGCTGGGCGGCCCTGGGCCTGCCTGGGGACCCGGCGCCGCCGGCCCCGCCACCCTTGCCGGCGGCTGTCCCGGCAGCGGAACCCCTGCCCGTCCAGGCGCAGCCCCCGGAAGAGAGGCCGGAGGCCCCCCAGGAGGAAGCGCCCAGCTTGGAGGCGCTTTTGGCGCAGCTGGACGGACTGGTGGGCTTGGAGGCGGTGAAAGCCCAGGTCCACAGCCTCATTAACCTGGTAAAGGTCCGCCGCCTCCGGGAGGAAGCGGGGCTGCCCACAGCCCCCCAATCCCTGCACATGGTGTTCCTGGGGAACCCCGGCACGGGAAAGACCACCGTGGCCCGGCTGGTGGCCAAGCTCTACCAGGCCATTGGGGTTCTGTCCAAGGGGCAGCTGGTGGAGGTGGACCGGGCGGGGCTGGTGGCAGGCTATACCGGCCAGACTGCCCTAAAGGCCCGGGGGGTGGTGGACCAGGCCCTGGGGGGCGTGCTGTTCATCGACGAGGCCTACGCCCTCTCCCCGGAGCGGGGGGAGCAGGACTTTGGACGGGAGGCCATTGAAGTGCTGCTGAAAGCCATGGAGGACCACCGCCAGGACCTGGTGGTGATTGTGGCGGGGTACCCCGGGCCTATGGAGCGCTTTCTCCACAGCAACCCCGGCTTAGAGAGCCGCTTCAAGCTGGTCCTGCACTTTGCCGACTACGACGGGGGGCAGCTCCTAGACATTTTCACCGCCCTGTGCCAAAAGAACGGCTACGTCCTCACAGACCAGGCCCAAGCCCTGGCCGCCCAGGGCTTCCAGGCCCTATACGACCAGCGGGACGGGAACTTTGGCAACGCCCGGGAGGTGCGCAACCGCTTTGAAGCCGCGGTGTCCCGCCAGGCGGACCGTCTGGCCACCCTAACGGCGGCCCCCAGCCGGGAGGCGCTCATGGCCCTGCTGCCGGAGGACTTGGGGGAGATGGGTTAGGCAGTCCAGACCATGGTGTATTCCCCTTCCCCTGTGTCCTGGTCTACCCCCGCGTCCTGGATCACAAAGCCCTCCCGCTGGTAAAAGCGCAGGGCCCCTGTATTGTTCTGGTACACCTGTAGGGACAGGGACGGCCTGCCCGCCTTGGCGAAGTCCAGCAGCGCCTTCCCGATGCCCCTGGACTGGACCCCCGGCTGGACAAACAGCCCTGGGATGTAATCCCCGTCCAGGCCGATGAAGCCCTGAAGGACGCCGGACACCTCATAGACATATACCTCCGCCTGGGCCAGCAGCCCCCGGACGGGATGGTAATGCTCCCGCCAATATTGGGCTGGGATGAAGGCGTGGGCCTGTAGGTTGGCCGCCAGCCACAGCGCTGCCACCGCCTCCAAATCCGCTGTTTCCAAGGGCCGAATCATACCGCGCCCCCTCCTTATTCTTAAACATTGCCCTGTATTGTACCACAGTTGGCCCCAGGATGCCAGGGGGAGGCGGCTGTTACGGCGGCAAAAAACGGACGGAGCAACCAGTCTCCGTCCGTTGGTCAAAGTCCTCGCCCTTCTGCAACAGGTTGGCGTCCATCATGCCGCTGCTGTCATCGGCTTGCCCTCGCACTCCTGCTCTTTATGGTACTATATTACCACATCCCAAGCCAGCTTGCAAGGCGTGCTCACCACTGCTGCCCGTCCTCATAGGCCACCACCGCTGACAGGGGCAGGCGCTGGGTGGTGTGGCGGTCTGGGGCGGCGGGGGGTGCGGCGGCGTAGCCCAGGGCAAGGATGCTCACCGGCTCCACCTCCGGGGGCAGGTGGAAGGCCGCCTGGACCTTTTTGGGGTCGAAGAACGCAATCCACACGCTTCCCAGCCCCAGGGCTGTGGCTTGGAGCATCATGTGGTCGGTGAGGATGGCGGCGTCGATGTCCCCGGTCTGCTTCCCGTCAAAGGGCCGGGTCCAGGCCTTGCGGCGGTCGGCACAGGCCACGATGGCCAGGGGGGCGCCGTAGAGCTCCGCACAGCCTTGGAGCTTAGCCCGCCCCTCTGGGCTGCGCACCACCAACAGGCGCACCGGCTGTAAATTCGCCGCCGTGGGGGCCACGTGGGCTGCCTCCAAAATTAGGTCCAGCGTTTCCCTTTCCACCTCTCGCTCCAAATAACTGCGCATGGAGCAGCGCTGTTTTGCCATGGTGAGAAAATCCATAGGGTCTCATCCTTTCTTGCATTTTATTCCCAAAGGGGTATAATAGCGGGTGTATTGGTCCACCGCTGTTTACAGTGTACCACCCTGGGCGGGAAGCGCAAGAAGGCACTTTTGGGTGCGGTACTTCCCAAAAGGGTAGCAGAATGGAGACAGTCCCATGAAAGAACTTCAATTTCATTGCCCCGTAGAGGCCACCCTATCCCTCATCGGCGGCAAGCACAAGCCCCTCATCCTCTGGCACCTGCGCCAGGGACCCCTGCACTATATGGAGCTGCAACGCCTGATCCCCCAGGCCACCCCCAAAATGCTCTCCCAACAGCTCCGGGAGCTGGGGCGCTGCGGGATGCTGCTGCGGGAGGTGATCCCGGAGACCCCACCAAAGACCCTGTACCACCTAACGCCCTTCGGGGCCAGCGTGCTCCCCGTCCTGGACGCCATGTGCAGCTGGGGGGAGGGGTACTTGGAACGGGAGGCGGTAACACCCTGCTGTGCTGCCCAGAAGCAAGGCTAGGGCCTTCTCTTACCCGCTGCTTTGCAACCTAGCGGGGTTTCTATAGAACGCTTGCAACATCTGCCCATAGGAGGAAGTTTCCCATGAAATATGCCCATCAACTGTCCGATATGTTCAACGCCTTTTCTCCGGAACCGTTGAACATAGACCAGCTCGCAGAGTTTTACTGCACGGATACCATGGAACAACGCATGAGCGACAAGTACACCTCCCCTATGGAGGATATCTTTGACCTCTGCCAAGAGGGCAGGGCAGACGCTGCGTTCCTGCTCCTGGGCCACCGGGGCTGTGGAAAGAGCACGGAGTTGAACCGCCTTTCAGAGCGTTTCCTCTCGGCAGGCCATCCCGTCAAAACCATTCAATGCAGCGTTGACCTGGACTTATTGAACATGGCCCACGCTGACCTATTTATCTTGATGGCGGAGGCCTTGGTGTCCCTGGCCGCTGAGCTCCATTGTGACATTGGGGCGGACACCCTCTCCCGCATTGAGACCTTCTGGGCGGCCGGGACAGAGAGCTGGACCACCCAGGAGGCCAAGGGCGCCTCCATAGAAGCAGGCTTGTCCACCAAAACACCCGGCATTCTTTCCACAGTTTTGGCCTTATTTGTGGACATGAAAGCGGACCTGAAGTATAACGAAGAAAAGCGGACAGAGTACCGGAAAACGCTCAATGTCCGCACCAGCGAATGGGTCCAGCTTTTACGCACTGTGGCGGCACACATCGCCCAGGAGACCGGCGGGAAGCAACCGGTCCTCATCTTCGAGGACCTGGACAAACTGAACCCGGAGGACGCCTGGAAGGTTTTTTACCACTATGCCGCCATTCTCTCCGGAATGCCCTTCCCGGTGATTTATACCTTCCCCATTGCCCTCTCCTACGACCCCCGCTTCTCCGCCATGGAGAGCTACTTTATTATAAAAACCCTGCCGATGATTAAAATCGAAACCATAGAAGGCCAGCCCTTTCAGGAAGGAATCCAGGTCATAAAGAAAATTGTAAAAAAGCGAGCCAAGGTATCACTGTTTGACTCCCAGGTTTTGGAAACCATCATCCAATATACCGGAGGCTCCCTGCGGGATTTGTTCCATAGCATCAACACCGCTGCCAAGCGGGCCCAGCGCCGGGGGGCTGCCGCAGTCTCTATGGAGGACGCGGATCGAGCTCTGGAAGAACTACAAACTTCTTTGACCCGGCGAATCGAAGCAGATGATTACGACTTTTTGACAAATATTTATAACGGAAACAAAGAACGTATTCAGGAAAAAGAAAGGCTGTTAAAGCTGCTTCAGGCATCTGTCGTGCTGGAGTACAACGGCAAGCGTTGGCACAACGTCCACCCGCTGGTGGTCAAGTTTTTGCGGAGGCAGGAGATCATCACAGATGACAGAGCGTAATCAAGACGGCTATCAGGCTCTTGGTTGGATTCTCAACCACGCAGAACAGGGTTTCTTCCTGGTGGTGGCGGAAGAGGAATTGCAAAATGAGATTCTCTCCGTTTACCGGGAGGGGCCGGTGGCAGTCTATGACTACCGGGAACACCCTGGCCCGTACTCCTTTCAAGGCTTTTCCGCCTGGTTGGCTGGGCAGGAGGATGTGCAGACCGTTTTCCTCGCCAACCTACAACTTGCAGTACAGACTGAGGAGGACGTGAAGCGCCTGAACTTCAGCCGGGACATGCTGGCGCGGCTGGAAAAAAACCTGATTTTCCTTACCACGCCCTACGGGGACGATCTTCTGGCCACAGGGGCCTATGATTTCTATTCCTTCCTCAAGCTGCGCATCCTGTTCTCCCCACAGCCGCTGGAGGATTTGGTGCAAAAAAGGCTTGCGCCGCCCTGTCCCACGGCCCCGACAGAGGAGCGCTGGACGCCAGAGGAAACACGACGGAGACTGCGGGACACAGACTCCCTGCTGGAACAGGCCAAGAAGGCCGTGAATCAAGAGCTGGAAGCCCTGTTGCTGCAAACCCTCGACCTTCGGGAACGGCTGTTGGGCCCGGAGCATTTGAACCTGTCCCCCATTTACCAGGATTTGGCCCAGGTATACACCCGGCAGGCACGGTACCAGGAGGCAGAAACCTTGTACAAGCGGGCTCTGGACATCGAAAAAAAGGTGTGGGGGGAGGACCACCCCAGCACCGTAAACTGCTATGACAATCTGGCTGACTTGTATCACAAAGAGGGGAAATACGCCCAGGCAGAACAATGGGCCAAGAAAGCCGCCAGCATCCGGGCCCGTGGACAGGGCAGGGGAAACGAACCATGACACCCCCGTCCGGCACACAAAAACTGCCCCATGTTATGCAGACAGCACAACATGGGGCAGGACACACAGTCCGGGGATGCTTTCACGAAGCCCGCAGGGGCGGGATGATGACCATGGGGCACTCCCAGATCTCCTTGTACCGGGGCAGGTTCAGGGAAAACTGCCAGCGGATACTCTGGGCCAGCACATCGGTGAGGCCGGGCTCGGCCTCCAAGGCGGCGCAAAAGTTCTTCCAGGTCAAGCTCCGGTGCTGCTCCTTCTTGCGTATGAACAGCGCCACTTCCATCAGCTGTACCATTGAGTCTACCTGCGCACTCAGCTCCTCAATGGGGACAAGCAACGGTGGGCTTTCCTCTGGGTTGAGGTCCTTCCGGGAGGCATAGTCATAGTTGCCTGGGGCCCCGCTGTTTAGGATATCCCATTGCTCAAAGACATCCATGCCGGGCTCGCAGCGAAAATGGAAGTACTGCAGTACCCGCCGGGCCGCCTCCATTATGTCCTCCCGTCCCTGGGTCAGGGCAAGGAAGTCCGCCCAGGTTAAGCTGGGCTCCGCTTCCCAATAGTGGACATACAAGGCCTCTTGAATCCAAAACCCTATGTCAAGGAGCAGCTCTTGGTAATCCTCGTCGCTAAAAGGGTTCACATAGCCCCACAAGTGGCTCTCACAGATGGCAAGGCATGCCATGATTGTCTGGTCCTCGGTATACGGTACATACTTTGGGTAAAAGTCACCCGTGCGGCTTTCCAAAAAAGCTTGCTGGTCCAGGTACCTCCGCTTCTCTGGGGTCATGGGGGTCAGGCGAATGTTCTTCCCCCTGCCCCTGATCGAATCTCTCTTGGCCATTCCAATTTGCCCCTCTCCTTGGGTTGTGTATATGCTCCTCCGCCGAGGGGCAAGGCCGGGGTCACACGCACCCAGCCTCACCCCTATCCCGACTTCGGAGAAAGCAAGAAAACACCATGCAGGCATATTGCTATGTCCTACACAGTGCCTTTTCAACACATATACACACAAAAGGAGAAGCCGCAAAACCAAAAAGAACCACCGGTATTTTATGACACATTTTACGTCGTTAGAGGAATTTTTTTGAGGAATTTGTGGTTCAAAAGAAGTGTCTTGCGAAAACACTGAGACGTGTGCTATAATATTTATCAGGCTTGGGATAAAATCCCTTTGTGTAGGCGGTTGGGGCCTGCGCAGGTCGTGGGGAGCTGGCACTCCCCACGGCTGCCGTTGTTTATCTTGGCTTTCCTAAAATAAACAAACGCAACATCCAAAACGGATGATTGTTTCCTGGGCTTAGTTTATCAGGATTTTACAGGATTGTCAATCTTTTTCGTCGATTCCCCCCCATTTGCCCAGCCCTTGATTGATACAAAGAGGTCAAGCTCCACCCCAGCGGGTGAGCTTGACCTCTTTTCTGATTCATCTGATTCAATGGAACCCATCAAACCCGTCGTCCTCCGCCTCCTGGGCAAATTCCGGCGGCTTGCTGGCCTCCGGCTCCTGGGGGGTGGTGGGACCGGGGTCGGGGGGCTCCTGGCCGGAGGATTGCTCTTCCGCCTCCTCCGGGTCCCGGCCCTGGATGATGGCCACCATCTCCCCGCCGGTGATGGTCTCCTTTTCCAACAGATAGGCCACCACCTTGTCCACGTCCGCCCGGCTCTCCTCCAGGATGGACACCGCCTGGGCATAGCAGTGGTCCAAAATCTCCCGCACCGCCTCGTCCAGGGCGGCGGCGGTGTCCTGGGCACAGTCCATGCCGTAGCCGCCGTCCAGATACTGGCTGCGCTTGGAGGCCAGGGCCATCATGCCAAAGCGGTCGCTCATGCCGTACATGGCCACCATGTTCCGGGCAATGGCGGTGGCGTCCTGGATGTCCTGGGCGGCGCCGTTGGTCATGGTGTCCAGCACCACGGCCTCCGCCGCCCGCCCCCCCATGGACACGGCAATCCGGGCCAAAAGCTCGTCCCGGGTGCGCAGCTCCGTCTTGTCCTCCTCGGGCATCATCAGGGTGTAGCCCAGGGAGCCCTGGGTGTGGGGGACAATGGTGATCTTCTGCACCGGCTCGGTGTTCTTCTGCCGGTAGGCCACCATGGCATGGCCCACTTCGTGGTAGGCCACCAGCTTCTTCTCAAACTCCGTGAGGACGCTGCCCTTTTTCTCCGTCCCCGCAATGACCAGCTCAAAGGCGGCCAGCAAATCCTGTTGGTTCACCGCCCGGCGGCCCAGGCGTACCGCCCGGAGGGCGGCCTCGTTGACCAAATTCGCCAAATCCGCCCCCACGCAGCCGGCGGTGGCCAG
>NZ_JBQILM010000043.1:0-15069 GCF_056797215.1 Evtepia sp. | reverse complement strand
CATAGTGGAAAACTGCACAAACTCAAATAAATTATATAAGCATCATAAAACACCCCTTTCTATTCAACGAGCTAAGTATATTATACCACAAAAAATAAAAAACGTCTATAAAATATAAATACAATAAGGAGGGATAGCGTTTGGCGAACCGATCTTTTCAGATGTGCATGCAGTGTGCCACCTGCAGTATGGTCTCCACCTGCCTGTGCCGGGCGTTGAAGTTCCTGTCCACCCGGGACAGCAAAATCAAGGCCGAGGCGGTGAAGTGGCCGGAGGGGAAAACCCTGCGCCTGGAAATCCCCGGGGCCAGGGGCTTTACCGTCACAGGCACCAGGGCGGGCTTCAAAACCCTCCACCCCAGCACCCCCGGGGATGTGACCATCCGCTTCAAAAGCCCCGCCGACGCCTTCCGGGTGTTCACCGGACAACTCAGCGTGGCCCAGGCCTATGCCCAGCACCGCTTTACCCTGCGGGGTTCCATGGGCCTGGCCATGCCCTTTGTGCGATGTGTGGATATCGTGGAGGGCTACCTATTCCCCGCGTTCATGGCACGGCGGATTTTGAAACGCCTGCCGAAAAAGGAAGTTTCCACCGCCCGGGTGTATGGGGCGGTGCTGTTTGGGAGGTAACGCCACATGAGTGCCTATTATGAATTCCAACTGCCCAGCAAAATCCTCTCCGGGGACGAGGCCCTAGAGCACATCCCCCACGAGCTGGAAGGCCTGGGGGCCCGGCGGCCCCTGCTGCTCAGCGACGAGGGCTTAGCGCGGGCGGGGACGGTGAAAACCGTCCTGGCGGCCCTGGCCCAGGGGGGGCTGGCCCCGGCGGAGGTCTTTTGCCGCATCCCCCCGGACTCCTCCATCGGCGTGGTCAACGACATCGCCGGGCGCTACCGGGCCGCAGGCTGTGACAGTCTCATCGCCGTGGGCGGCGGCTCGGTGATTGACACCGCCAAGGGGGTGGGCATGGTCCTGGCCCAGGCGGGGGAGGACTTGCTGTCCCAAAGCGGCTGCGAGGTGCTGCCCCGGGGGGAGCACGTGCCCTTCGTGGCCGTCCCCACCACCGCCGGCACCGGCAGTGAGGCCACCATCGTGGCGGTGGTGGCCAACCCGGCGGAGAAGGTGAAGCTGGAATTTTTGAGCTACCACCTCCTCCCCGACGTGGCGGTGCTGGACCCCCGGATGACCGAGACCCTACCCCCCCGGATCACCGCCTCCACTGGCTTCGACGCCCTGGTCCACGCCATTGAGGCCGCCACCTGCCTCCAACGCAACCCTGTGAGCGACGCCTTTGCGGAAAAGGCCATGGAGCAGATCGTCCAAAACCTCCCCACCGCCGTACGCAACGGCCGGGACAAACAGGCCCGGATGGCCATGGCCAATGGGAGCCTCCTGGCGGGGGCGGCCTTTTCCAACTCCATGGTGGGGCTGGTCCACGCCATCGGCCATGCCCTGGGGGGCGTGTGCCAGGTGGCCCACGGGGACGCTATGACCATCCTGCTCCCGGCGGTGATGAAGTACAACCTGTCCGCCTGCGCCCAGCGCTATGGGGAGCTCCTCTTGCCCCTGGGGGGCCCGGCGCTCTACGCCAGCACCCCGGCGCGGCTGCGGGGGGAGCGGGCCATTCAGTGTTTGGTGGAGCTGCGCCGCCAGCTCTCGGCGCTGACCGGCCTGCCCACCACCTTGGAGGCCACCGGGAAGGTCTCCAAAGGGGACTTCACGGCGGTGGCCACCACCGCCCTCAACGACGGGGCCATCATCGTCAACCCCGTGGAGGCAGATTTGGAGGATATTATCGGCATCCTAGAGGAGGTATGGGCATGAGTGCGGAGCATGTGAAATACATTGAGGAGACGGTTCAAAAGCAGCGGGCGTTTTTCCAGACCGGGGCCACCCGGCCTGTGGCCCGGCGGCTCCACGCCCTGGGCCGCTTAAAAGCGGAGCTCCAAGCCCGGGAGCGGCAGCTGTTGGATGCCCTGCAAGCGGACCTGCACAAGTCCCACTTTGAGGGCTATCTGTGCGAATTGGGGCTGAGCCTGGACGAGCTGGGGTATCTTATGAAAATGACCCCCCAGTGGGCCCGTCCCCAGCGGCGGACCACCCCCCTGCCCCAGTATGTGTCCAAGAGCTATGAGCTGGCGGAGCCCTACGGGGTGGCCCTCATCATGTCCCCCTGGAATTACCCCTACCTCCTGAGCCTGGACCCCCTCTTTGGGGCGGTGGCGGCGGGGAACTGCGTGGTGCTGAAACCCAGCGCCTACGCCCCCCACACCAGCCAGGCCCTGGCGGAGCTGATCCAGGCGGTGTTCCCCCCGGAATGGGTGGCGGTGATCCAGGGGGGGCGGGAACAGAACGCCGCCCTGCTGGACCAGCGCTTTGACTATATCTTCTTCACCGGCAGTGTGGATGTGGGTAAGATGGTCATGGAGAAGGCCGCCAAGCACCTGACCCCTGTGACCTTGGAGCTGGGGGGCAAGAGCCCGGTGATTGTGGACAAGACCGCCAACATTCCCCTCACTGCCCGGCGGCTGGCCTTTGGGAAGCTCTTGAACGCAGGCCAAACCTGCGTGGCCCCGGACTACTGCCTGGTGGACCGGCGGGTGAAGGACCAGCTGGTGGAGGAGTTGAAACGGCAGTTCCAAAAGATGCTGGGGGACGCCCCCCTGGAAAACCCGGATTATGTGCGCATCATCAACCGCAAGCACTTCAACCGCCTCCAAGGCCTGCTGGAAGGGGAGGCCATCCTCTACGGCGGCGGTCACCGGGAGGACCCGGACCATGATTCCGGCTGGATTGCCCCCACCCTGGTGGCGGACAGCTTGGAGGCGAAGTCCAAGCCCATGGGGGAGGAGATTTTCGGGCCCATCCTGCCCATCCTCCCCTACGACGAGCTAGGCCAGGCCATCCACTTTATCAACCAGCGGGAGAAGCCCTTGGCCTTGTACCTCTTCACCCGCTGCAAAAAAGCCAAACAGCGGGTGTTGGAGCGCTGCTCCTTCGGCGGTGGCTGTATCAACGACACCATCATCCACCTGGCCACCCACCACATGGGCTTTGGCGGTGTAGGCCACAGCGGCATGGGGAGCTACCACGGCAAGCGCAGCTTCGACACCTTCTCCCACCACCGGGCCATCGTGGACAAAGCCACCTGGCTGGACCTGCCCATGCGCTACCAGCCGTATCATAAAAAAGTCAATGGGTGGTTGATCCGTATGTTCCTGCGCTGAGGGGAAGCACATCGGCAGGGACACGAAGGGAAAGGAGCCTTTATGACAGGTAATTTGGCATACGAGTCTGCATGGCGGGAGGAGCTCATCGGCGGGAAGCTGGTGGCGATGTCCCCTGCTGCAACCAACCATAACCGCATTGCGGAAAATATCGACTTCATTTTTCGCAGCTATTTGAAGGGGAAGAAATGTGTCCCCTTGGGGGACGGCTACAAGGTCTTTCTCAGCCCCACCGACCACTATGTCCCCGACTTTATGATCGTCTGTGATCGGGACAAGATCAAGCCCAGGGGTATCTATGGCCCACCGGACCTGGTGGTGGAGGTCTTATCCCCCAGCACGACGCAAAACGACAGAGGGAGAAAGAAAACCGCCTATGAGGCCAACGGCGTGGCAGAATATTGGCTGGTGGACCCTGTGGGAAAGTCGGTTGAGGTCTACCTCTTAAAAGAGGGCCAGTATTCCTTGGACAAGGTATACTTCCTCTACCCGGAAGAAGAGCTGGCGGAGATGTTGGAGGAGGACCGGGAGGCGGTGGTGAGTGAGTTTACCTGCCACCTGTACGACGACCTGGTGATCTCCCTGGCAGATATTTTTGACGACTTGTTCTAAACGCGGGGAAAGCGGTATCCAGATGGGTTCTGGATACCGCTTCCAAGCTGTCAAACCTTTCGGACTATAATTTCTTGACGATTGCGGCCAGCAGGGTCATAGTTTCGTCATCTAGTGTTGATACGTCTAAGGCTTTGGGCGCATCAACACAAACCAAATCGTCTATGTTCACATGGAACAAACAGGCCAAACGGGTCAAAACTGCGACAGATGGTATCTTGCTTGCAGTCTCATAGGCACTGATTGTTGCCTTGGATACACCGACCCGTTTGCCTACTTGTGCCTGGGTCATGTTATTTGCCTCGCGCAGCCTTTTTCGTTTTTCAGCACAGTCAAGCATAGATGATTTCCTTTCTGTAGATTTGCTAGGTTGCTCATGGGGGCGCTTGTATTCATGGTGTCATTTCCTTTTTGCACGCATGATACGAGCGATTGCGCGTGTCATGTGATTATATTAACACGCGCAATCGAGTGTGTCAATACATTTTAGGCGGTATCGTTATGTTTATTTTTGGTGTACACTTGAGGAACCTTAGAAAAGCTAGAAAGCTGACACAAAAACAGCTTGCCGAGGGGATCGGGGCTAGTGAGCGTGGCATTCAGCAATATGAGTTGGGGGAGCGTAAGCCCACCTATGACATGCTCATTGCCCTGGCAGACTACTTTGACATTTCCTTGGACTATCTGGTAGGCCGCAGTGACGACCCGGCGCGGCATTGACCGTGCTTTAGGGCGACAAAAACGCCTCGCAAAGTGCCTGTGGGCACTCTGCGAGGCGTTTTCTTTTTGTCACGGCTTCTCCGGGAACATATTCTCCTCCCGCAGCTTGGCGGCGATGTAGGCGAAGCTCTCACTGTTGTGGGGCAAGAGGCAGTAGGAACAGTTCTTCACCCCGTTCTTCACCACAAAAGCCCCCCCGCAGTTTTCCGCCCGGTAGAGGGGGCAGTAACAAAACAGACAGTTGAACTCCTCCTCTGCCACGTCGTCGTGGCAGGGGAAATATTCACATGCCCGGTTTTGGAACCAGGTGTAGTGGCGTCCTGTCAGGTCCATGGGTTTGCGCTCCTTCCTAAGCTTTTGTCTGGTCCAGCATACCACACTTTGGGGGAAAAGGGAATGGCCTCATTCCACCCCCAACCCCGCCACCGTATCCCGCAGCAGCCGCCACTGGGCCAAGAGCTGGGCATACTTCTCCTGCCCTGTTGGGGTGATACGGTAGTATTTCCGGACAGGCCCCCCGGAGGTCTCCCCCTGGTACTGCTGGGTGTACCCCTCCTGGCACAGCCCCCGGAGCAGGGCATAGATGGCGCTCTCCTGGGTGTCGGGGAACCCCGCACGGAGTTGGCCCAGGAGTTCATAGCCATAGCGGTCGGCCTGGGTGAGGAGTTGGAGGAGACACAAGGCCATGACCTCCTTTTTCAGCATAGGGCAGCCCCCGTTCCCACCAGGCCCAGGAGGGTAATCATCAAATATTCTTCCAGGGCGGGCTTCCACCAGTCTGATGCGGAAACCTCAAGGTTCATACTAAAAAGCAGGGACATCACTGCCATGCCCAGCACCGACACGGTCAGCCCCAGCATATAGACTGACAGCCAGCGGCGGTCTGACAGCCGGAAGCGCACCAGCGCTGGCAGGCCCAGCAGCGCCAGCAGAAAGCCCCAAACGCACAGCACGATCTGCAGGATGCTTGCCTGTTCAAAGGATACCGTTGTCAACCACGACCCCGACAGGATGGTGGCGATCTGCCAAAACAGGAGCCAAAAGGCGACGATTCCCGTGAACTGTACCAGGAGCAGGGGCAATATTCCCTTGGGCAGGGGGCCTTCCCGTACCCCCTGCCGCCGCACCCACAGGGCAAGCCCCAGGCCCAGCAATAGAAGAAAGCCTAGATGTCTCTCCATGGCCCACCCATAGCTGGACAAACCGTTCCACAGGCTATCCATCGGTTGGCTCAGCAGGATGCCCAACGACGACAGTTGGTTCAATAGGATACTCAGTGCCGGCAGCAATAGGCAGGCGGCCATCAAAACAAACGCCACTAACCAGTGGCGGTAGTGGTTCCCCTGCTCCAACTGCCGCACCGCCGCCACCGGCTCCCCCACCTCCCGGCGCAGGGCCTCCTCCGACCGGGGGTCGTCTGCCAGCAGGGCTTGGTAATCCTCCAAAACCTCTTTGGCCTCCGCCGGGGGCAGCCGCCAGTGGGCGGCCCGGCTGAGCTGGTCGAAATAGCTTCGTTTCATGGCCGTATCCTCCTTCTCTACTATTAAAAATACAGTAGTTTTTTCTATCATAGCAGAGAAGGGAGAAAAAAACAAGCCACTTTTTCTTTTTCTCTTGACAATCCCCTGCGGTTAGTGTATGCTAACTAAAAAGCTGCCCAGCACACCCAACAATTCCCTGAAGGGCTTACGGTTGCCTGGGCATACTATCCACAACCCCACGTCCCCAAGGGACGTTATGCTTACCACGGGAGTTAGTTTTAGCTAACCAAAGAAAGGAGTCCTTCTCATGAGCGTTGTCATTTTAGGCGGAAACGAATGTATGGTCCGCAAATACAAGGAGCTGTGCCAGTCCTTCCACTGCTCCGCCAAGGTGTTCCCCAAGATGGGCGGCACCCTCAAGGGGCGTCTGGGCCAGCCGGATTTGCTGGTACTCTTCACCGACACCATCTCCCACAAAATGATGCAAAACGCCCTCAACGAGGCCAAGGGCGGCAGCACCGTGGTGGAGCGGGTCCGCTCTAGCTCCATGTCCGCCCTCCGGGGTGTCCTACAGGCCCACACAGAGGCGGGCTGAATGTTTGCTGACCTGTTGATCCGCCATGGGGCCCCCACCCTGGCGGGGTTGAAAACCGCTAACCTCTTCCCCTGCCGTCTGATCCCCCGGGCCGCCCTGCTCCGGGAGCTCCGGGACACCAACCAGGTGTTGGTCCCCCGGGGCCTGCGGCTGCTGCCCCTGCGCTTGGAGGAGGACCGGGCCCTGCTGTACCTCTTCCGCCCGGACAGGCTGCGCCAGGACCTCTCCGCCCACACCGCCCAGCGGCTGCTGGACCAGGCGGGGTATCCCAACTGCCAGATTCTGCCCTGCCTGCGGGAGCTGCGGCGGCGCCTGGAGTCGGGGACGGGCTTCCCCCATGAGATCGGCCTCTTCCTGGGCTATCCCCCAGAGGATGTCCAGGGGTTTATTTGCCACCAGGGGCGCGGGTGTAAGCTCACCGGCTGCTGGAAGGTCTACGGCGACGAGCAAGCCGCCCGCCAATGCTTCGCCGCCTACCGCTCCTGCACCGAGAGCTACTGCCGCCGCCGTGCCCGGGGAGAGGGGCTGGCGGGGTTGGCGGTGGAGAGCTAAGGGAGAGCCATAGAAGTCCCGTTCCCAGGTGGGAAACCTGGGAAAAAAGAGGCAAAAAGCCTCTGCTCCGCGGCTGCGAAGCGTGTCGTACAAGCGAAAGAACCAGAGAGTTAAACTATAATAACTTGATTGTTGTCCTGTAAGCTGCAATATAAAACAGGTACTTTCCATCCAGTTTGGAAAGTACCTGTTTTTCTTCTATTCGCGCAAATTACATCTGTCCTGGCGGTTCTCCACCAAAGCTCTCCACAGCCCTGGCGTCCGCCGCCCGCTTCTCCTGAATTGCCTGCTCTAGCAGCATATCCTTCACCTTCATCAGGCGGATGGTGGCGGCCCGTTCGTTTTCTTCCAGCTTCATGGTGATATACTTGATGGCCTCCTCCATCTGGGGGATTTTGACGTACTCCAAGGCATTCACCCGGCGGCGGGTCTTTTGGATTTCTTCGGACAAGAGCTGGGCGGCCTTTTCCATCTGGGCCAGCTTGAGCATGTCCTGGAACACCCGGGCCAGGGCGTCTACGGCGGTGTCCAGCTCCCCGGAGGTGGCGGCGAAGCCGTAGGGATAGATTTCCCCTGGGTCGTCGTTCCGGGTGCGGAACTGGTAGGTGGGTACGTTCACAGACATGATGTTCGCCACCCCCATGTCCAGCGCCACCGCTTGTTTGGGGTACAGCAGCGCCTGTTCCATGGCCTCGGAGGACATCAGGGCTGCGGCCACGGTGAAGGCGTTGTGGGCCTGCATGAGCCCTTCCTCCACTTTGGCCCGGAGGGCACGGTTTTCCCGCACGGTGTCCATAAACTGTTTCATCAGCTCATCCCGCTTGTCCTTTAGGAGCTTATGCCCCCGGACGCAGGTGCGCAGCCGGTGTTTCAGCCGGGTGAGCTCCTGGCGGGTGGGGTTGACATTGATCCCAGGCATCTGTTACCCCTCCTTTTTGGGAAGGTATGTTTCGATGTGCTCCGGCTTAATGCGCTTCAACTCCCCCCGGGGCAAAATGGACAAGAGCTCCCACCCCAAGTCCAAGGTCTCCTGGATGGAGCGGTTCTCGTCAGGCCCCTGGGTGACGTAGCGCTTTTCAAATTCATCGGCAAACTGGGCATAGAGCAGATCCGTGGGGCTTAGGGCGGCCTCCCCCAGGATGGACATGAGCTCCTTGTTCTCCTTCCCGGTGGAGTAGGCGGCAAAGAGCTGGTTCATGGTGCCCGCGTGGTCCTCCCGGGTCTTGCCGGGGCCCACGCCCTTGTCCTTCAGGCGGGACAGGGAGGGCATCACGTCCACCGGGGGGATGGCCCCCTTGCGGTACAGCTCCCGGGAGAGGATGATTTGCCCCTCGGTGATATAGCCTGTCAGGTCCGGGATGGGGTGGGTCTTGTCGTCCTCGGGCATGGTGAGGATGGGGATCATGGTGATGGACCCCTTCTTCCCCATCTGCCGCCCTGCCCGCTCATACATGGTGGCCAGGTCGGTGTACAGGTAGCCGGGGTAGCCCCGGCGGCCAGGGACTTCCTTTTTGGCGGCGGAGACCTCCCGGAGGGCCTCCGCGTAGTTGGTGATATCCGTCAAGATCACCAGCACGTGCATGTCCTGCTCAAAGGCCAGGTATTCCGCGGCGGTAAGGGCCATCCGGGGGGTGGCGATGCGCTCCACGGCGGGGTCATTGGCCAGGTTGGTGAAGAGCACTGTGCGGTCAATGGCCCCGGTGCGGCGGAACTCCTGGACGAAGAAATCCGCCTCCTCAAAGGTGATGCCGATGGCGGCAAAGACCACGGCGAAGTTGGCCCCCTCGTCCCCCAGGACCTTGGCCTGGCGGGCGATCTGGGCGGCCAGGTTGTTGTGGGGCAGGCCGGAGCCGGAGAAGATGGGCAGCTTCTGCCCCCGGACCAGGGTGTTCAGCCCGTCGATGGTGGACACCCCCGTCTGGATGAACTCGTTGGGGTAGTCCCGGGCGGCCGGGTTCATGGGCAGGCCGTTGATGTCCCGGTAGGCGTCCGCCAAAATCTCCGGACCGCCGTCAATGGGACGGCCCATGCCGTTGAACACCCGCCCCAGCATGTCCAGGGACACCCCCAGTTCCAGGGGATGGCCCAAAAAGCGGATTTTCGACGCCGCCAGGTTGATGCCGGCGGAGGCCTCAAAGAGCTGCACCACGGCGTTGTCCCCGTTGACTTCCAGGACCTTGCAGCGGCGGGTGCTGCCGTCGGGGAGTTCAATCTCCGCCAGCTCGTCGAAGGTGACGCCCTCCACCTGCCGGACCACCATCAGGGGGCCGTTGATCTCTTGTATGGTACGGTATTCCTTGATCATTCCTCAGCACCTCCCTGGGCCAGCACGGCCTCGATCTGGGCTTCCAGTTCCCCGGCCATGGTTAGGAACACGGCGGGATATTCCTCGTCGGGCACGCTCTTGGCCCGGCCGATGCGCTCCCGGAAGGGGATTTCAAACAGGGGCCCGGCCTCGGCGCCCCGGGCAATGGCCCCCCGGCAGAGCCGGTCATAGTCCAGGATCATCCCCAGCATTTTGTCCTGGCGGTCGTAGCTGGAATACCAGTCCACCTCCAAGAAGCCGTTCTGTTGGAGGAAGTCCTCCCGGATCATCTTGGCGGTTTCCAGGGTGAGCTGGTCCCCTGGGGAGAGGGAGTCCTTGCCCACCAGCTGGACGATTTCATTCAAGCTGGCCTCCTCTTGGAGGATGGCCATGGATTTGTCCCGCTTTTCCATAAACTGCTTCCCCAAATTCTCGTCGTACCAGGGTTTGAGGGATTCCAGGTACAGGGAATAGGAGTTCAGCCAGTTGATGGCGGGGAAGTGGCGGCGGTAGGCCAGGGAGGCATCCAGGGCCCAGAACACTTTCACGATGCGCATGGTGGCCTGGGCCACCGGCTCGGACAGGTCGCCCCCCGGCGGGGACACCGCCCCCACGGCGGTGAGGGAGCCCCGGCGCTCCTCCCCGGAGCCCAGGCAGGCCACCGTCCCCGCCCGCTCATAGAACTGCGCCAGGCGGGAGGAGAGATAGGCGGGGTAGCCCTCTTCGCCGGGCATCTCTTCCAGGCGGCCGGACATCTCCCGCAAGGCCTCCGCCCAGCGGGAGGTGGAGTCGGCAATCACCGCCACGTCATAGCCCATATCCCGGAAGTACTCCGCGATGGTGATGCCGGTGTAAATGGAGGCCTCCCGGGCGGCCACGGGCATGTCCGAGGTGTTGGCGATGAGCACCGTGCGCTTCATCAAGGACTCCCCGGTGCGGGGGTCCACCAGCTCTGGGAACTCCCGGAGCACGTCGGTCATCTCGTTGCCCCGCTCCCCGCAGCCGATGTAGACCACGATGTCCACATCCGACCACTTAGCCAGGGCGTGCTGCATCACGGTTTTCCCGGAGCCGAAGGGGCCGGGGATGGCCGCGGTGCCCCCCTTGGCGATGGGGAACAGGGTGTCCACAATCCGCTGCCCGGTGAGCAGGGGTGTTTTGGGGGGGTATTTGTGCCGGTAGGGCCGCCCTACCCGGACGGGCCATTTTTGCATCAGGGTCAGGGGATGGCGTGTCCCCTGGTCGTCCACCAGCACCGCCACCGTGTCCAGGACGGTAAAGGAGCCGGACTGGATGCTCTCAATGGTCCCCTTCAGGTTGGGGGGCACCATGATTTTGTGGAGCACCACGCTGGTCTCCCGGACGGTGCCGATGACGTCGCCCCCCTCCACCGGGTCCCCCTCCGCCACGGTGGGCTTGAAGCGCCAGGTTTTCTCCCGGTCCAGGGAGGGCACCTCCACCCCACGGGGGAGGCTGTTGCCCTGGACTTTTTTGAGGATTTCCCCCAGGGGGCGCTGGATGCCGTCATAGATATTTTCAATGATCCCCGGCCCCAGCTCCACGGACATGGGGGCCCCGGTGGTGGTGACCTGGGCGCCGGGCCCCAGGCCGGAGGTCTCCTCATAGACCTGGATGGAGGCGGTGTCACCGGTCATGGTGAGGACTTCGCCAATGAGGCGCTGCTCCCCCACCCGGACCACGTCGGCCATGTTGGCGTCGGCCAGGCCGGTGGCCACCACCAGGGGGCCGGAGACTTTTACGATGGTTCCCATAAACTTCCTCCATTCACAAAATATCCGCCCCTACCGCGCGTTCTACACAGCGCTTCACCTGCGCCATCCCCAGGCCCAGGGGGCCTTCCTTGCCAGGAATGAGGATGATAGCCGGGGTCAGGGCATCTTGATACCGCTGCAGCTCCTCCGGGAGCTGCAGCGCCAACTGTTCGGTGAGGTAGACGATGCCGTAGTCCTCCTTGGCCAGCTGCCGGAGGATGGGCTTGGCCTCCTCCCCGGCCTGGGCGGGGAACACCTCTAGGCCCAGGGCCTTGAAGCCCAGGACGCTGTCCCGGTCCCCCACCACGGCGATCTTGTTGCTAGACATAGGCCTCACGCAGCCTTTCCCGGATGGTCTCCGTATCCAACCCCGCCATGCGGCCGCTCATGATGATGCGCACGGCGGTAAACTCGTTCTCTTTGGCCGCCAGATAGGCCACCACCGGGGCATCCCCGAAGGCGATGTACTTGGCTTGGGCCAAATACCCGGTGACGGCGTCGTCGCAGGCCTTTTCAAAGCGGGTCAGGCTCCCGCCTTCCAGCACCTGGTCCGCCTCCTGGGCCGCCTGGCCCAGGAAGCTGGTGCTGTATAGCTCCGCCAAAGGGGTGCCGCTGTCCACGGCGGCCAGGATGCGCCGCAGGTCCATGTCCCCCCCGGGGAAGAGCACCCCCCGGAGAAAGGCGTCGCCCTTCCTCATGCGCCGGGTACGCACCACGGCCCGGAGGTTGGCGGCGTCCACCAGGCAGCGGACGTAGCCTTGGAGGAAGCTGCTGCCGCTGTCCCGGGCCAACTGGTCTAACTCCTGGTAATAGGCCCGGTCCAGGATGAAGTCCGAGCGCTGGGGGTCCTGGGTGGTGTTGAGCACCTCCCGGGCCTCCTCCACGGCGGCGTGGAACATGGCGGGCAGGCCAGCCAGGGTCCCGCCGCGCAGCTGTTCTTCCAGCACCCCCTTGGGCACCCGCCCCAGGTCCAGGAGCAGATGGCTGGCGTCGGTGCCCAGGGCCTGGGCTTTCAGGAGCACCTTGGCGTTGTGGTAGTCATACCGCAGGCGGAACAGCGCCACCACCTCCGGGTCCGGGGCAAAGACCGCCACGTCCTCCAATACTGCCTGGCGCTGCTGGGCCAGGAGCTGGTCAATCCCCTGGTTGGTGGGGGGCGGGAGGCTGCCATAGCCGCACTCCCGCAGCACCTCTAGGGCCTCCTGGTCATTGGGGGCCTCTAGCATCCGCCCCATGCGCTCCCCTGTGAGCAGGCTCCCCTCCAGGGCGCGCACCCGGGTGGAGAGGAAGAGGTAATCATATGGCTTCACGGCTCAGTCCTCCTGGGGGAAGAGGATGCCGGCAATGTCCTTGGCCATCCTGGGCCGTTCCAGGCGCAGGATGGTCTCGAAGCTGCCGTTGACCTCCACCGCCCCGTCGCTGAGGATCACACCCCCCCGGATGGGGCGGGTCTCCTGGGCCAGGGTGAGCTGGCCGTTTTTGAGCCGGGCGTTGGCCTGGCGCACCACGGCCTCCCCCACCGTCTCCCGGTCCTTGGGGGAGAGGAGCACCGCCTCCCGGCCGCTGCGGGCCGCCTGGACGGTGAGCGCCGTGAGCAGGGCTGTATACTCCTTCTCCGGCAGGGTGCAGAGGGTTTCCAGGGCCAGGCGGAAGGCCTCCTCCAACAGCTCCTGCTTCACCGCCAGCTGGGCCTTTTTGGCCTCCATGTGGGCCATGCTCACCAGGCGTTCCTCCCGCTCCCGGGCGGCGGCGGCCCCCCGGGTGGTGATCTCATCCGCCAGGGCCTTTGCCTGGGCGGCGTAGCGGTCGGTGATGCCGGAGGCCTGGGCTTTGGCCTGGGCCTCCAAGGCGGCGATCTCCCCCTGGACCTCCTGGGTGATGCGTTGCTTGATCTTATCTATCCCGTTCATAGCATTCCCTCATCGGGGCTCAAAGGCCGTTGACCATCAGGAAGGTGGCCAGGAGGGAGAGGATGGCATAGAATTCCACCATGATGGCCATGATGATGGCCTTGGACAGCTCTTCCGGCCGCTTGGCAATGAGCCGGGCCCCGTCGGCGGCGCAGCGCCCCTGGGCGATGGCGGAGAGCAGGCCCCCCAGGGCCATGGGCAGGCAGGCGGCAAAGTACATCAGCCCCATTTGCAGGGACAGGTTGAAGTCGATTTCCCCGGCGAAGAAGCCCAGCTTCAGCAGGGCGAAGAACCAGGCCACCAGGCCGTACAGGCCCTGGGTGCCGGGGAGCAGCTGCAGGATCAGGCAGGCGGAGAACTTGTTGGGGTCCTCTGCCAGGACGCTGGATGCCGCCTGTCCGGCGGTGCCCACGCCGATGGCGGAGCCGGCGCAGGACAGGCCCACAGCCAGGGCCGCGCCGATGAACGCCAGGGCAATACCGATGTATTCCATAAAAAATTTCCTCCCTTTGGGTCAAAAGTGGTTTAGCATCAAGAACGTAGCCAACAGGGCCAAAATGGCGTAAAACTCCACCATAATGGCCAGGATGATGCTCTTGGATATCTCGTTGGGGCGCTTGGCCAGCATGCCCAGCCCCGTGGCGCACATGCGCCCCTGCATGATGCCGAAGATCAGGCAGCCGATGGCCACGGGCATGCAGGCGGCGAAGAAGCTGGCCCCTTCGCTGAGGGTCAGGGTCCGCAGGCCCCCGGAGAAAAAGCCCAGCTTGATCAGGGCCAGGAACCAGATCACCAGGCCGTAAAGGCCCTGGGTCCCCGGCAGGATCTGCAGGATCAGGGCCCGGGCGAACTTGTCCGGTTCCACGGACAGGGCCCCGGCGGCGGCCCGGCCTACCATGCCCACCCCCCGGGCGGAGCCCACACAGGCCAGGCCCACCGCCAGGGAGGCCCCCAGAAAGGCCACGGCGGTGCCGCAGCTTTGCAGCCATTCCATCAGCTCACCTCCTCGCCGGCGTCATTGAGCACGTCCACGTAATTTGTCTGGTAGCGCAGGGGCTGGAAGGCCCGGCCCCCGTCCTTGTAAAACTTGCCGAAAAATTCCAGGTATTGCAGCCGGGCGGCGTGGACATAGGTGCCGATGAGGTTGATCCCCAGGTTGAAGCTGTGTCCAAAGAGGAAGATGGGGATAAACACCAGCAAATTCGCCGGCAGGGTGCCCAGCATGTTCACCACGCTGGCAATCACCGTGGTGGCCAGCATCAGGGCCATCAGACGGGAGTAGGACAGCACGTCGCTGAGCCAGCCGGTGACGTCGTATAGGGAGGAGATCCCTCCCCAGAGCTTTTTCAACAGGCCCTGCTCATGCCGCCCCTGGGTCAGAATCAGGGCCAGCACCCCCAGCAGCAGCAGGAGCGGGCTGCCTTGCAGGGCCATGAGGGCGATGCCGCCAAAGACGATCCACCAGGGCACCACGTCCAGGAGGGCATCAGGGCCCTCCCCGTCCCGGAAGCCCATAAAGATGTGGATACACTGGCCAACCAGCAGCTGCACGCAGCCCAGGCCGATGCCCAGGACCAGCACCGTCATGGGGTCGTCCAGGGGGCTGATGAGGCAGGGCAGGGCCACTTCCTTGTGGAGGAACACCTCCGCCACCACGGGGATCAGATCCCCGAAGAAGCCCCCGGTGAGGGCCCCGCAGACAAAGGAGGTCACCCCGCACACCATCAAGAGCTGCAAGATATTCCCCATGGCCCCCTTGGGCCGGAAGCGCCGGGAGAGGACCAGCCCCGCCAGGAACATCACCAGCCCATAGCCCATGTCCGCGAACATGAAGCCGTAGAACAGGGCGAAGAAGGGGAAAATCAGGGGGTTGGGGTCAATGCCCCCGTAGGCGGG
>NZ_JBQILM010000042.1:0-16266 GCF_056797215.1 Evtepia sp. | reverse complement strand
TGGCAAAGGGAATCTGCTTCTTGGTCACAGTCTTGACCCCGTAGTCAAACACGGCCTGCTGGTTCATCTGACTGTCCAAAGGCTTCATGGCCAGGGCCTTAGTCTTGGCGGGACATGCCTCCACACAGGAGCCGCAGCCGGTACAGTCCAGCACGGAAACGGTCATGGAGAAAGCGTAGATCTCACAGCCCTTACCCCGCATGTCGTGCATCTTGGTGTGTTTGGGTGCGCCCACCACTTCGTTGGCATCCATAACGATGGGACGGATACAGGAGTGAGGGCAGATGTAGGAGCAGAGGTTACACTGGATGCAGTGGTCCTGATCCCAGGAGGGCACGGCCACAGCGATGCCCCGCTTCTCAAAGGCAGCCGTACCCTGGGGCAGGGTGCCGTCGGCGGTGGACATGAGCTTGGAGACAGGGATGGCATCCCCGCGCATGGCGTTGGCGGGGATCATGACATCCTTCACATACTCCGCCAGCTCTGCGCGGTCGGTGTCGATGACGGGCTCATCCGCCTCGTCCACAGCATCCACCCAACCAGCGGGGATCAGTACTTCCCGCACGCTCTCAATGCCTGCGTCCACAGCGTTGTAGTTCATCATGATGATGTCCATGCCCTTGTGGCCATAGCTCTTCACGATGGCGTCCTTCATGTGCTGGACAGCTTCCTCCACAGGGATTACGTTGGCCAGCTTGAAGAATGCGGCCTGGAGGATGGTGTTGGAGCGATTGCCCATACCCAGCTCAATGGCCTTGTGGGTAGCGTCACAGGTGAACATACGGATGTTGTTTTGCGCCAGATAACGCTTGGCGGCTGCGGGGAGGTGCTCTTCCAGCTCCTGTTCATTCCAGGGGCAGTTGAGCAAAAACGTACCGCCGGGCTTCACGTCCTGGACGATATCAAATTTTTCAATGTAAGAGGCCAGATGGCAGGCCACGAAATCCGCTTTGGTGACGTAGTAGGAGGCCTTGATCTCGTTGCGGCCAAAGCGCAGGTGGCTAACGGTAACACCGCCGGACTTTTTGGAGTCGTATTGGAAATAGGCCTGCACCTGCATATCGGTGTTGTCACCGATGATCTTGATGGAGTTCTTATTGGCGCCTACGGTGCCATCGCCCCCCAGCCCCCAGAACTTGCAGGCAATGGTGCCCTCGTCGGCCACGTCAGGCTCCTCGGGGATGGGCAGGGAGCGGTTGGTCACATCGTCCACGATGTTGATGGTGAAGCTGCGCACCGGCTCCCCTTGCTGGCCATTCCGGAACGCGGCCATGATGCCGCCGGGGGTGGTATCCTTGGAGCCCAAGCCATAGCGTCCCCCCACGATCTTTGCCCCAGCAAAGGAGCTGCCAGCCAAGGCCGTAACCACGTCCTGATAGAGGGGCTCACCGATGGAGGAGGGCTCCTTGCAGCGGTCCAAAACCACAATGTTTTTGGCGGTAGCGGGGAGCGCCGCCACGAAACGGTCTGTCACAAAGGGGCGGTAGAGCCGGACCTTGATGAGGCCCACCTTCTCCCCCTTGGCATTCATATAGTCCACCACTTCCTCTGCCGCGTCGCAGACAGAGCCCATGGCCACCATCACCGTCTCGGCATCCTCCGCCCCGTAGTAGTTGAAGAGCTGGTAGTTGGTACCCAGGCGCTGGTTTACCTTATCCATATACTCCTCCACCACAGCGGGCAGGGCGTCATAGTACTGGTTGCGGGTCTCGTTGGTCTGGAAGAAGATGTCCGGGTTCTGGGCGGAGCCCCGGAGGACCGGGTGGTCAGGGTTCAGGGCCCGGGCGCGGAAGGCGTTCAGGGCATCCATGTCCACCATATCCTTCAGCTCTTCATAGTCCCAGGTCTCCACCTTCTTGATCTCATGGGAGGTGCGGAACCCGTCAAAGAAGTGGAGGAAGGGCACCCGTCCGCCGATGGCAGCCAGATGGGCCACGGCACCCAGGTCCATAACCTCCTGGGGGTTGTTGCTGCACAGAAGGGCATAGCCCGTGCTGCGGCAGGACATAACGTCGCTGTGGTCACCAAAAATGGACAGGGCATGGGTTGCCAGCGCCCGGGCAGAGACATGGGTGACCCCCGGCAGCAGGGAGCCGGCGATCTTGTACATGTTGGGGATCATCAACAGCAGTCCCTGAGAAGCGGTGAAGGTAGTGGTCAGGGCCCCGGCAGTAAGGGAGCCGTGGACCGCGCCAGCCGCGCCGCCCTCTGATTGCATCACGGAGACGTTGACCGTCTGCCCAAACATATTTTTCCGGCCCTCAGCCGCCCATTTATCAGACAACTCAGCCATCACAGACGAGGGGGTGATGGGATAAATCGCCGCAACCTCCGTAAAGGCATACGCCACATGGGCTGCCGCCGTGTTGCCATCCATTGTCTTTCGCTTTCTTGCCATGCGTATTCCTCCTAACCAGAACGAATTGTATTTCGTTTGGTTTATTTTTCTTAACGAAAGTGTCTAGTTCCATGGGTATAACAAATGAATACAGACACTTAGGTGCTATTTATCATGCTATAATCCTATCATTTTTCCCCGTGGTTTGTAAATGAAGTTTCTATCCAAACTTCCTGCATGAAAGCCTTCATAATACCGGGATAATGCCAACGCGGAAAAAACGTGACAAAAGCACGGACGCTCCTTTGTAGAAATCCTCCAAAAAGAATGGACCATTTTCCCCATCCTCCCCATAGCTTGGGGTTCCCCCATCTCTTTTCCCCAAGCAAAGTAGCAAAAATTTCCCCATTTTCCGGGCATTCTGACGGAGAACGGGCTCCTCCTTTTGCAGCTCCCTCCTCCCTACATTGCACAACGGGATCTATCTTGACATTTCTTGTGACATTTAGTAGAATGTCACTGATTTTTTGCTAAGAATAGAAAGTGAGCGATATATCCCATGGACTGGATCAAACACAACGGAAAAGGCCTCCTCCTCTGCCTGCTCATCGCCATCCCCTCCTGGTTTTTGGGGGGCCGCTTCCCCATTATCGGGGGCGCGGTCATTGCCATCTTGCTGGGCATGGTTCTGGCACTGTTTTTGAAGGATAAAACGCCTTTTGCCGCAGGAATCAAATTCACCTCTAAGAAAATCCTCCAGTGGGCGGTCATCCTGCTGGGCTTTGGCCTGAACCTCAGCGTGGTGCTGGAGACGGGGAAGCAATCCCTCCCCATCATCATCTGCACCATCGCCGTGGCCCTGCTCATTGCCTACTTGCTCCACCGGGCGCTGCACATCCCCGCCCGGATTTCCACCCTGGTGGGGGTGGGGTCCTCCATCTGCGGCGGCTCTGCTATCGCCGCCACCGCACCGGTGATCAACGCCGACGACGAGGAAGTTGCCCAGGCCATTTCCGTTATTTTCTTTTTCAATGTCCTGGCCGCCATCCTCTTTCCCATCCTGGGGAATCTCATTGGCTTTGACACCCTCTCCGGGGAGGCCTTTGGCATTTTTGCCGGAACTGCTGTCAACGACACTTCCTCCGTCACTGCCGCTGCCGCCACCTGGGACAGTATGTGGAATCTGGGCTCCCAGACCTTGGACAAGGCCGTCACCGTAAAGCTCACCCGTACCCTGGCCATCATCCCCATCACCCTGGTCCTGGCCTTCCTTCAGACCAAAAAGGGCAGCCAGACGGAGGGAAAAGGCATCGGCTTCCGGCAGGTGTTCCCCTTCTTCATTCTCTATTTCATCGCAGCCTCCCTCATCACCACAGTGGCCATCCATTTTGGGGTAGATGCCTCCGTGTTCTCCCCCATTAAAACCCTCAGCAAATTCTTCATCGTCCTTTCTATGGCCGCCATCGGGCTCAATACGGACATCGTCAAACTCATCAAAACCGGCGGCCTGCCCCTGGCCATGGGTGCCTGCTGCTGGGCAGGAATCACGGGCACCAGCCTCCTGATGCAGCACGTTTTGGGGCTCTGGTGACAGCCCTTCCCTACGAAACAAGCCATAAAAATGCTTCCAGACACCCCTGCCTGGAAGCATTTTTTTACTCTTTTGTCATAAACTGCGCCGCGGCTTTCAGCATCATCCGCTTTGTCCCCACGTTGTCAAAGGCCACCTCCAAGAGGGCGTCCCCGCCCATGGGTTGGACGGACAACACCATCCCTATACCAAAGGCCGTATGCCGGACCATGTCGCCTTTGTGCAACTGCGGCAGCGGGGCCGCCTTGGGGGTGGGGCTGCGGTAGGCAGTACGTCCCCCCACAGGCCCACCGCTGGGGTAGGACTTCTTCGGCTGGACCGTTCTGGGAATTTGACTAAGCTCCTCTTCCCTGCCCCAGTCCTCCATCTCCCGCCTGGGCTGATGGCGGGGCCGGCCCCTCAGGTCCAAATACTCCTCTGGAATCTCCTTGACAAAACGGGAGAGCAGATTGGCAGAAGTACGTCCAAAGAGCATCCGCTGGGCCGCACAGGTCAAGTGGAGGGTCTCCTTGGCCCTGGTGAGGGCCACGTAACACAGCCGCCGCTCCTCCTCCAACTCATCTGTCTCGCCAATGGCACGGAAGCCAGGGAATACCCCTTCCTCCATCCCCACAGCAAATACGATGGGAAATTCCAGGCCCTTGGCCGCGTGCATGGTCATGAGTGTCACACAGTTGTCGGCCTCTTCCACCCCGTCCAAGTCTGTATATAGCGCTACCTCATCCAAAAAGCCGCCCAAGGAGGGCTCCTCGGCATTTTCCAAATAGCCACTGATGGAGGAGCTCAACTCGTGGATATTCTCCAAACGAGAGCGGCTCTCATTGTCCTTCTTCTCTTCCAGCATGGTGGCATAGCCACTCTCTTGAATCAAAGTTTCGTAGAACTCCGGCAGGGGGACATTCTCCGCCAGCCGGGCCATGTTCTGGATCAAGGTAGTAAACTTTTGGAATTTGGGGACCGCTTTGCGCAGTACCTCCCACTCAGAGGCCCGGCACAAGACCTCCCACAAGCTCAAGTCCTCCTCTAGGGCAATGGCCCGGGCGGCCTCCACCGTCTTGGCCCCAATCCCTCTGGGGGGATTGTTTACCACCCGCAGCAGCCGCAGGTCATCGTCGGGATTGTGGATCACACACAGGTAGGAGAGCATGTCCTTGATCTCCGCCCGCTCAAAGAAGCGGAAGCCCCCTACCACCCGGTAGGGGATACTATTGCTTTTCAGGGCAATTTCCACCTGGTTGGACAGGGCGTTCATCCGATAGAGGACAGCGCAGTCCCGCCATTGCCTCCCCGCTTTATAACTGCTGAGAATCTGGGAGGCGACATACATCCCCTCTTCCCGCTCATTGACAGCGGTATAACACTGGACCTTTTCTCCCTCTCCATGGTCCGTCCAAAGGTTTTTCCCCTTCCGCCCCTGGTTGTTACGGATCACGGCATTGGCTGCCTCCAAGATATTGCCAGTAGAGCGGTAATTCTGTTCCAAGCGGATGACACGGGCATTTTGATATTCGCTCTCAAAGGAGAGGATATTCTCAATGGTGGCCCCCCGGAAGCGGTAGATGGACTGGTCGTCGTCCCCCACCACACAGAGGTTCTTCCGCCCCCCCGCCAGGAGGGTGGTGAGAAGATATTGCAAATGGTTGGTGTCCTGATATTCGTCCACCAGCACATAGCGGAACTTCTTTTGATAATATGCCCGCACCTCCTCCTGCTCCCGCAGGAGCCGGACGGTGTGGAGAATGATGTCGTCAAAGTCCAGTGCCCCCGCCGACCAGAGCTTTTTCTCATAAGCTAAGTAAATGTTGGCAATCTTTTGCAGGCGGATATCCCCTTTGGCCCGGCACTGTTCCATGTAATCCCCAGCCAAGAGCATGTCGTCCTTTGCCCGGGAGATATGGCCCAGTATACTGCGGGGCGGGAACATTTTCTCGTCCAGGTTCTGTTCCTTCAAGCATTCCTTCACGATGCGCAGGGAGTCGTCTGTATCATAAATGGTAAAGGAGGAGGGAAAACCCAAGCGCTCAATGTCCCGCCGGAGGATACGCACACAGGCGGAATGGAAGGTAGCCGCCCAAACATCCCGGGCGGCAGGCCCGATGGCATCCTCCAACCGGGCCTTTAACTCCCCTGCCGCCTTGTTGGTAAAGGTGATGGCAATGACCTGCCAGGGCATGGCCGGGTCCAGGGCACACAGGGCTTGTGCCCGGCTGTGCATCGCCTCTGACGGCTGGGGGTTCTTGGCATAGGCCTCCAAAAATTCCAAATCCCCTTCCGTCACCGTCTCCGGCACGTCCTGGGCATCTGACCCTCTGCCATAGCGCAGGAGGTTGGCGATGCGGTGGATCAGCACCGTGGTCTTTCCACTGCCCGCCCCAGCCAACAGGAGCAAGGGCCCCTCCGTGGTCAGGACCCCCTCCAATTGGCGGGGGTTCAGCTTGGAAAATTCACGGGCGATGAGCTCCCGCCGCAGTGCCGCAAAGCGCTGTCGTTTCTCTTCTGACATAGTTTCACCATTTATCTTTCTCGTGGATTGGGGCCTTTCAGTCCCCGGTCACTTCCTCTAGGGAAATACTGTTTAAGGGGAAGGGAAGGCCCTGGGTCTCTTCCAGATATCCATCAGCCCGCAGGAGCTGGATGCCGATGTCCACCACCGTAAGCGCGTCAATGTGCCGCCTACTGTCCCCCTGGAAAAAACCTGTCTTCAAAAAGCCGATGGTGACAGTCAGGTCCGCATGGACCACCAGCGCACCTTCCCCGCTGTCCCCGTTCATGCCACTGTTGATGTCCACACTGACCACGTAAGCCCCAGAGGCATTGATGGCTTCAATGGCCTGTTGGAATAGCCCCCGTGGTGTCCCGGAAAAGCCGGTGCCCAGCATGCAGTCCACCAGGAGGTCAAAACCCTCTAAGCTGTCCTCAGGGGCAAACAGGGTGATGGAAACCCCCTTCTCCGCCGCTTTTTCATAGTAATATCTTCCATCCTCCGAAAACTTTTCCGAGACCCGAAGGACCTGGCATGGGATTCCCCGGTCCGCCAGAATACAGGCCAGGGCATACCCATCCCCGCCGTTGTTCCCGGACCCAGTGAGGATGCCCACGCGCCCCTTCCACGCCACCGCCTGGTAAACACCCATAGCGGCCCGGTACATCAGCTCCTTGCTGGGCACCAGGTTTGCAATGGTATAGGCGTCACTCTCCCGCATGGTGGCAACGGAAACAATTGGTCTCATAGCGCTCCATCCCTTCCTGGGGTTAGTCCCCATAGTTGTTCCATTATAACCGCCATAGGAATAAATTTCAAGCCGCAGAACTTTCCCCCATTCGCCTTTTTTGCAGGTTTTTATGCACGTTCCTTCAAAATGAAAGATACCGCGCTTTGCTCTTGCAAAAACCGCAGAGGTTTAGTATAATATCTCCAAACATTTTTTCCTATCCATAGGAATGAAGGAGGATCACTACTAGGATATGAGCACATCAAACCGAAACGAGGCCGGTGCTTCCAAAGCGAAGCTCTATTGGGCCATCGGCATCATTGCCGCCATCGTCGCCGCCATTCTGATTATCTGGAACTCCGGCATTTTGGTGCGCAACAGTGCCGTAGCCACCGTAGGCGACCAGAGCTTCAACGCCTCTGAGCTGGCCTACTATTACAAAAACGTTGAAAACGACATGTTGAAGCAGGCCCAGAGCTACTCTGCCTACGGCATCGACATGGGCTATGACACAAACCTCTCCCCCGCCCAACAGATGTATGACGAGGAAGCTGGCACCACCTATGCCGACTACTTCCTTGAAACCGCCCTCTCCCAGCTCCAACGGGTTACCATCCTGTGCAGCGAGGCGGAGGCCGCAGGCTACACCCTCTCCGAAGAGGGGCAGCAAATCGTACAGGACAACCTGGATGCCCTGTACACCTACAGCCTGCAACAAAACACCACAGAAACCGCTTATCTCCACATGGTCTATGGTAAGTTCATCGATAAGGCCCTCTTCACGGACATCCTCACCAAGTCCGTCCTGGCTGACGAGTATGCCACCTATAAGACAGAAGAGTTCACCTATCCCGACAATGAGCTGAACAAGTACTACAGCGAGAATGCCGCTGACCTGGACCTCTACGACTACCGCTCCTGCTACGTCCACTATGAGGCCGAGGAAAAGACCGATGCGGAAGGCAACACCATCGAACCCACCGAGGAAGAGATGGCCACCGCTATGGATGCCGCTGGTGAAAAAGCCAACGCCATGGTCGCCGATATCCAGGGGGGCACCGCGTTCAACACCGCTGCCGTGGAATATCTGGACGAGACCTCTGCCGAATCCTTCAAGGACCCGGAAAACGGCCACGTCACTGCCGCCATGGGCAATACCATCCCCGCCAACTTCAAGGACTGGCTTACCAACGGTGAGCGCCAGAAGGGAGACGTAACTGCTATCAAGGTGGACAACGTTGGCTACTGCGTGGTGCAGTTCCTGGGCCGAGACAAGGGCGAGCACAGCTACCAGACTGCCGACTACCGCAACCTCCTGGTCCTGGCAGAGACCACCCCCTCCGAACAGAGCGACGCACCCGCCCTGCCCTCTGAGGAGCAGTTGAAGGCCGCCAAGAAACAGGCGGACGAGCTGTTGGCCCAGTGGAAGAAGGACGGCAGCAAGGCCGATGCCTTTGCCACTCTTGCCAAGGAGAACAGCGCCGACGAGAACACCAAAGAGGACGGCGGCCTGAACAAAGACGCCGACCGTGGTGCCGTCAGTGCCAACATCCAAAAGTGGCTCTTCGCCGACGGGCGCAAGGCCGGGGAAGCCAGCATTGTGGAGCACACCGACAGCAGCAACAATGTCCTGGGCTACAACATCATCTTTGCTGAGGACTTTGGCGAATTGCGCTGGAAGCACCAAGCCCTCACCACCCTGCGTTCTGCTGACTATGAGGAGTGGTACAACGGCGTGATGGAGCAGTACCCCGCAGAGCTGAAGGACGCCGCCAAGAAGGTTCCTGACCTGTCCTGACGCGGTTCTGGACACAGTAAACAGTTTCACCAAGCCCCTGCGGAATCCTCCGCAGGGGCTTTTCAGAGGAGAACAACCATGGATCAAACCCAATTCCTTCGCACTGAAATGCTGCTTGGCACTCCTGCTATGGCCCGGCTCTCCCAGGCCCATGTGGCAGTCTTTGGCCTGGGGGGCGTGGGGAGCTGGTGCGCCGAGGCCCTGGCTCGGGCTGGGGTGGGAGCCCTCACCCTGGTAGACAACGACCAGGTGGGCCTCACCAACCTGAACCGCCAGGTCCAAGCCCTCCACTCTACCCTGGGTCAGGACAAGACCGTGGCCTTGGCCCAGCGTATCTGGGACATCAACCCCGCTTGCAGGCTTCATCTCATCCCGGAAAAATACGAGGCAGCAAGCCGGGCCCGTTTCTTCCCCCCGGACTGCGGCTATGACTACATCGTGGACGCCATCGACCTGGTCTCCTGTAAACTAGACCTCATCGAAACCGCCCTTGGACAGGGCATCCCCATCCTCTCCTCCATGGGGACGGGGAACAAGCTGGACCCCGCTCAGTTCCGCGTGGCAGATATCTCCAAAACCGAGGGCTGTCCCCTGGCCCGTATCCTGCGCAAGGAGCTTCGCGCCAGGGGCATCCTCCACCACAAAGTGGTCTTTTCCCCTGAACTCCCTGTGAAAAGCCAACAGAATGAGACACCGCCGCCAGGACGGCGTTCTGTCCCCGCCAGCGCCCCCTGGGTGCCCCCGGTGGCCGGTTTCCTATTGGCCGGGGCAGTAATCCAGGACCTAATCCAGCCCTCCGAACCAAATAGATGAAAAGAATTTTTCTCTTTTTTCAACTGTCCTGATTATAAATAGCACCCTTTCCCGGCAAACTAGCGGGAAAGGGCGCTGTTTTTCCTGTGGCGTCCCATCACGTATTTGGGAGGGATTCTGTGAAAACGTCCTGGAAATCCTGGGCTCCATCTGCGGTGGCCGGTGGGGCAGCGGGGGTGGTCAATGGCTTCTTCGGCGGCGGGGGCGGCATGGTTCTGGTGCCCCTGCTGGTGTCGAAATGCGGTCTCAGCCGGAGAAAAGCCTTCGCCTGCTCTGTGGCCATCATCTTCCCCCTGTGCGCCCTGTCGGCGGCAATCTACTACACCAAGGGGAATCTGGACCTGCTCCAAGCCCTGCCCTATCTAGTGGGCGGACTGTTGGGGGGGCTTGTGGGGGGCAAACTCTTCCAAAAGGTCCCCGTGGTATGGCTCAAGCAGGTCTTTGCCCTGCTCATCCTCTATGGGGCCTGGAGCGCCCTGTTCCAATGAGCTGGCTCATCGCCCTGCTGGCCGGCGCAGCCACCGGCGTGCTCTCCGCCTTTGGCATTGGCGGCGGCTCGCTGCTGCTCATCTACCTCACCGCCCTGGCCGGAATCAGCCAGCATCAGGCCCAGGGCATCAACCTCCTGTACTTCCTCCCTGCCGCCGCTGCCGCCTTGCCTGCCCACCATAAAAACGGGCTGTTGGAGAAAAAGACCATCCTCCCCGCCATCCTTGCGGGGCTGGTCACCTCTGCCCTGGCCGCCTGGTTTTCCAACGGTCTGGACACCGGCATCCTGCGGAAGTTGTTCGGCCTCTTCCTCCTCTATATCGGCCTGCGGGAGCTCTTCCACAAGGACAAACAGCAGGAAAGCCCAGGCCCCCATTGATAGGGCCTGGGTTTTCTATTGCTCTGTTATTCCGCCTCTAAGTATTCACAGCTGAGGATCAGGCCGTTGGCCAACTCAAAGCCGTCGGTCTTGACGGTGTAGCTCCGGCCTACCCGGACCTCCTGGGTCCCCAGGGCGTTGTTGGCCACGTTCTCTAGGGTCGCCTCAATGGTAAACACCAGGTCATAGCTCCCGGCGTCGCTATGGTACGCAATGAGCTGGTTGGCACCGGCATCCTTTCTATAGCGGATGCTGTCCTCCTCCACCTGGGTTCCCTCCACGGCAGTGATCTCACCATTGAGCATTTGGCTGCCTGTCATAAGCTGGCCGGGGATCAGATCTTGGATGCTCTCATAGACCTGGGCGTCCACACCCTCTACCTTCACGGTAAAGCGCACCTGCCGGCCGTTTTCTGTAAAGCCCCCTCCACTGGATGTGAGTTTATACCCCAGCAGAGCCACCACCGCTACGATGAGAATGATGGCAATGAGGTCAATGATATTCAGTTTTCCAAAAAGTTTTCCTTTTTCATCAATCATGTGTAGTAACCTCCATCGCTTGACCGAATTTCTAAACCATTGTATAATATAATTCCAAAATTCTCAAGTCTTTTTTCGGGAGGAATCCAGTATGAAGGTCCTTCACCTCATCAGCGGCGGCGACACGGGCGGCGCAAAGACCCATGTTCACTCCCTTCTCACCGGATTGAAAGCCAAAATCCAGGTGCGGTTGGTCTGCTTCATGGAGGGGCCCTTTGCCCAGGAGGCAAGGGAACTGGGGATCGACACCTATGTGATTCCCGGCCCCAACTTTCTCTCCGCCCTGGGCACCCTGAGCCGCATGGTCCGGGAGGAGGGATTCGACCTCCTCCATAGCCACGGTGCCAGGGGAAATATGATGGCTGCCCTGCTCTCCCGGCGGACCCACCTGCCTACCGTGTCCACAGTCCACAGTGACTACCGGCTGGACTATTTGGGACGGCCCATTTCCCGGCTGGTGTATGGGAACATCAATACCCTGGCCCTGCGCAAGCTCCACTACCGCATTGGCGTCACCGACTCCATGGTGGACTTACTGATTTCCCGGCACTTTGACCCAGAGCGTCTCTTCTCCATCTACAACGGCCTGGATTTCACCCACTGTCCCCCCGCCATGGACCGAAATGAATTTTTCCGCTCTGTGGGACTAACAGCAGACGAGGACTGCGTGGTGGTGGGAATCGCCGCCCGCCTGAACCCCGTGAAGGACATCTCCACCTTGATCCGGGGCTTCGCCCAAGCCCAAGCCCAGTTCCCTGCTCTGCGCCTGCTCATCGCCGGAGACGGCGAGGAAATGGACAGCCTGAAGCAGCTGGCCCAGCGCCTGGGGCTGGGGGACACGGTCTGTTTTGCCGGATGGGTTTCTGACACCAATTCCTTCTACCAGGCCATTGACATTAACACCCTCACCTCCATCTCTGAAACCTTCCCCTACGCCCTTACTGAGGGGGCTAGGGCCTCCCTTCCCACGGTAAGCAGCAAGGTGGGTGGCGTGGACCGGCTCATCGACCACGGGGTCAATGGCTTCCTCTTCCCGTCAGGGGACCACAACGCCCTGGCTGCCCATCTGCTCACCCTGGCCAGGGACCCCGCCCTGCGCCAAACCATGGGCCAGCGCCTTTACACTAAGGCAAAGCAGTTTTTCTCCGTAGAGGCCATGGTGGATCATCAGTTGGATATTTACGAGACCATCCTCCGCTATACCCGTAAGGGCCGCGCCCAAGTCACGATATGCGGCGCTTACGGCCGAGGCAACGCAGGGGACGACGCCATCCTTTTGGCCATCCTTACGGAGCTGCGGGCTATCGACCCGGATCTCTCCTTCCAGGTCTTTTCTCGAAACCCCAAGGACACCCGGCTCACCTACCGGGTCAACGCCTTTTACACATTCAACGCCATGCAGGCCCTGTACCACTTCCGCCGCGCCAAGCTCTTCATCAACGGCGGGGGCTCCCTGATGCAGGACGTCACCAGCTTCCGTTCCCTGTGGTTCTATCTCTGGACCCTAGCCAGCGCCAAGCGCAGCGGCTGCCCGGTTATCATGTATGGCTGCGGCATTGGGCCCATTCGCAACAGCCAGAACCGGGTCAAAGCCGCTAAGGTCATCAATAAATATGTGGACGCCATCACCCTCCGGGACCCCGATTCCAAGAAGGAGCTGGAAGCCCTGGGGGTAACCAAGCCCCAGATTTCCCTCTCGGCAGACACCACGGTGATCCTCCCTGCCGCGCCGGCGGACATGGTGGATGGCATTCTGGAAAGCTGCGGCATTCCCCCGAAAGGCTCCTACATTGCCTTCGTTCTCCGTCCCTGGCCGGGCTATGAGGCCAAAACCCGCTGCATTGCCGCTGCCGCGGACTATGCCTATGACACCTATGGTCTCACGCCAGTATTTTTCCCCATCGAACCCCGTCTGGATGTCTCCGCTGCCCAGCGGGTCACCGCCCGGATGCATGCCCCTTACCACACCATCACCGATGCCTACACCGCCGCTCAAACCATCGGCATCCTCTCCCGGATGAAGGTAGCCGTATCCATGCGGCTTCACGGATTGATCTTCGCCGCCGGACAGGGGGTCCCCCTGGTGGGCATCGTCTACGACCAAAAAGTGGGTTCCTTCCTCTCCTACATCGGCCAGGACCTATGCGAGGACTTAAACTCCCTTACAGAAGAGCGCTTAAAATCCCTCATCGACAGCGCTGTCACCCGGGGGAAAAATCCTGCGTTTCTCTCCGAAAGTGTAGCAAAGCTCCGAAAGATGGAAGCTGTAAACCGGCAGGTAGTAGAACACTACGTCAAAGGCACAGAGGAATAAAAAACCGCAGGCCTGGGCTCTTGCCCACCAGCCTGCGGTTTTCACCTTCCGCTTTATTCGTCGGGAGTCTCCTCCCCTACCCCGGCGCTTAGCGCAGACACCAGCTCAGACAGTGCCTTTTGGAACCCCTCCATGTCCTCCTCTGTCCGTGAGAAGGCCTTGTGGGCGGCAGCCAACTCAGTCTCCGCTGACTGGATCGAGCGCCCCAGGTCCTTTTGCAGCTTATCACAGCGGTCTTGTATCTCCAACACCCAGCGAATGCCGTCTGCCCGGATCTCCGCTGCCTTGGCCTGGGCCTCCTGGATCACCAACTGAGCCCGCTCATGGGCGGTTACCTCAATGTCCCCGGCGGTAGACTTGATATTCTGCCAGGAATTGGCCCCCGGTTCCAACTCCGCCACCCGGTTTCGGAGGGTTTTGACCTGGGCCTCCGCGCAGGTCAGGTCCTGGGTAAGGGTCTCATTGCGGCCCTTGATGCGGCGCAGCTCTTCTTCCAGGGCTTCGTTGGCAATCTCCGCCCGCTTGCAATCGCAGCGTAGGGTGTGTAGCTCTGCCTCCATATCGCTTTTAGCCCCCTGGGCCGCCTCCAACTGCTCGGTCAACTCCTTGACCGTCTCTTGATTCTCTTGGGTGATATTCTGGATGTAGTTCAAAACATCCTGGCGGTGAAAACCACCCAGGGCACTGCGAAACCGGCCTGCGTTCTCGTTCATCTTCTCTCCTCCCATGTCCCTTACTTCCTTTGAAAAAGAAAGTAAGCAAAGAAACCATTACGCTCCACGTATGGCTCCGTTTTTGCGTGTTGCTCTCTTTTCCCGTTCTCTTTCCGTGAGAATCTTAACAATTCTTCATAAATGTACCTAAATATTACTGCGAAATACCCTGGTATGTCAAGGTTTTCCCCTTTCCTTTCTTTCCCATTCGTGGAAAAGAAGGGGGAGAGCCGTGACAAAAACACTGAAATGTTTGACGAGTCGGAGCCAAAATGATATAATGTCAAGGTTAAATATGGAACTTTATCGAACCCCCTCCTCCCAGGGAGGCGGCAGAGGAGATTGGCTATGTGGGCATCAACTGCGTGGAAGGATTATGAGCTGCTGGACTGCGGCAGCGGGGAAAAGCTGGAACGCTGGGGGCAGTATACCCTCATCCGCCCGGACCCCCAAGCAATTTGGAACACCCCCCGCCTCCACCCCGGCTGGAAACAATGTCACGGCCGTTACGCCCGTTCCAGCAGCGGGGGCGGACAGTGGATAAAAAAGGACTTGCCGGAGCGCTGGCAAATCCACTACCGGGACCTGACCTTCAACGTCAAGCCCATGAACTTCAAGCACACTGGCATCTTCCCTGAACAGGCCACCAACTGGGACTTCGCTATGGAGCAGATTCGCAGCGCCGCCCGGCCCATCTCTGTGCTAAACCTCTTTGCCTATACCGGCGGCGCCACCATCGCCTGTGCCGCCGCTGGGGCCTCTGTCTGCCACGTAGACGCCGCCAAGGGCATGGTGAGCTGGGCCAAGGAGAATGCCAAGAGCTCCGGCCTAGAAGAGGCCCCCATCCGCTGGATCGTGGACGACTGCGCCAAATTCGTCCAGCGGGAGATCCGCCGGGGCCGGCGCTATGACGCGGTAATCATGGACCCCCCTTCCTACGGCCGGGGACCCTCTGGGGAAATCTGGCGCTTGGAGGAAAACCTCTACCCCTTCGTGGAGCTGGTGGCCGGTGTTCTATCTGACCAGCCCCTGTTCTTCCTCATCAACTCCTACACCACCGGTCTGGCTCCGTCGGTGCTTACCTACCTGATGGAGACCCTATTGTCAAAGAAATACGGCGGTTCCACCGTCAGCGATGAGTTGGGTTTGCCTGCCGCCGCCAGCGGCTTGGTCCTCCCCTGTGGGGCCTCCGGGCGGTGGACAAGCACAGGAGGGAGCCAGCCATGAGCGCCATCATCAAAGCCGAACACCTGTGGTTCTCCTACCCCGATGCCACCCCGGATCAGCCTCCTATCTTGACAGATATAAACTTAGAGATTGAAGCGGGCTCCTTCGTGGCCATTCTGGGCCATAACGGGTCAGGAAAATCCACCTTGGCCAAACACATCAATGCCTTACTCACCCCTACCCAAGGAAAACTCTGGGTGGATGGGCTGGATACCTCCCTGCCGGAAAACCTCCTTCCCATTCGGGAAAAGGTGGGCATGGTCTTTCAGAACCCGGACAACCAGATTGTGGCCAGTGTGGTAGAAGAAGATGTGGCGTTCGGCCCAGAGAACATGGGTGTCCCCCCGAAAGAAATCCGAGAGCGGGTGGATCGTGCCTTAAACATGGTGGGGATGTACGAATTTCGGGAACACTCCCCCCACCTGCTCTCCGGAGGCCAGAAACAGCGTGTGGCCATCGCTGGAATCATCGCCATGATGCCCCAGTGCATCATCCTAGATGAGGCCACCGCCATGCTCGACCCCATCGGCCGCCGGGAAACCATCGACACCATTCGGATGCTCAATCGGGACTATGGCATCACCGTGATCCTCATCACCCACCACATGGATGAGGCCGCCCAGGCCCAGCGGCTTATTGTCATGTCCCAGGGCCATGTTCTCGCCGACGGTACCCCCAAGTCGGTCTTTCAGCAGGTGGAACCGCTGCGCAGTGCGGGGCTGGCTGTGCCGGAGACCACAGCCCTGCTATACGAACTAAAGCAAGAGGGATTCTCCGTTCCCCTGGACGCCATCAGCGACGAGGAATGCGCCGCCATACTGGCGGAACTCCTGGGCTGACGCCCCCCCATTTG
>NZ_JBQILM010000041.1:0-16301 GCF_056797215.1 Evtepia sp. | reverse complement strand
TCCACGGCCTCCCGGTAGACCGCCTGGAAATATTGCCGGTCCACCAAGCCATCCTCGCAGATTTCAAAGCCCAGGTACCCCATGTCGTTGGCAGAGCCCTTGGATCCCCTGCCGGAGTGCCAGCCCCGGTAGGTCCAGGGCAGGGTCTGGTAGGTGGCGATGGTGCCGTCGGCCAGCTGCCCAATGAACGCGTGGACGCAGACCTTCTTGCCGTCGGGGTAGAGCTGGTTCCAGTGGTTCCCGTTGGGGTTCACCCCCAGGTGGCCGTCGTCCGGCTGGACATAGCGCCGCAGGGTGGGGTTGTTGGCCCCGGTGGAGTGGACCATAACCCCCCGGGGCTGAATCTCCACCGCCGCCTCGTAACAGGCGTTCTTCGTCAAAAACCAGGGTTTCAGTTTCATGCTGTTTCCTCCGTTCCCTCCATTGTATTCCAAATACCGCCAGGGGGTGCCCCCAGGGGAACAGTTTAGAAAGCCTTAAGAGCTGTGACAAAACTGTCACAGCCAGCCCCCCAACTGTCACCGGATTCGATGTCGAAACCGGTGGCGTTTCTTGTATACTAGGCTTGTAATGAGGGGGGCGGGACGGCTCCCGGGAAAACGGAACCACACGTCAAAGGAGGTCATTTCTATGGCTATGTTAGAAGTTTCCTGTTTGAAAAAGATTTACACCACCCGTTTTGGCGGGAACCGTGTCCAGGCCCTGCGCAGCGTGTCCTTTTCTGTGGAGAAGGGGGAGTATGTGGCCATCATGGGGGAGTCCGGCTCCGGCAAGACCACGTTGTTGAACATCCTGGCGGCCCTGGACCAGCCCACGGAGGGCAAGGTATTCCTGGAAGGGCGGGACCTTTCCAGCGTGAAGGAGCGGGACCTGGCCGCCTTCCGCCGGGACAACCTGGGCTTTGTGTTCCAGGACTTCAACCTCCTGGACACCTTCAGCTTAGAGGACAACATCTACCTCCCCCTGGTCCTGGCGGGGGTGGAGGTCCGGGAGATGCAGGAGCGTTTGTCCCCCATCGCCAAGACCCTGGGCATCACCAGCCTATTGAAGAAGTACCCCTATGAGGTCTCTGGGGGCCAGAAGCAGCGGGCCGCCGTGGCCCGGGCCCTGATTACCCGGCCGAAGCTCCTCCTGGCCGACGAACCCACCGGGGCCCTGGACTCCAAGGCCACCGACGAGCTTTTAGGCCTCTTCGCCCAGGTGAACCGCCTGGGGCAGACCCAGCTGATGGTCACCCACTCCGTAAAGGCCGCCAGCCACGCGGGACGGGTGCTGTTCATCAAGGACGGCGAGGTGTTCCACCAGCTCTACCGGGGGGAGAGCAGCAACCAACAGTTCTATCAAAAAATCGCCGACACCCTCACGGTGCTCTCCACAGGAGGTGAGCAGGCATGAAGCTCTATCCCAAGCTGGCCCTGAGCAGCTTTCGCAAGAATGGCCGCTTCTACCTCCCCTATATCCTCACCTGCGCCGGGATGGTGCTGATGTGCTACATCGTCCGCTACCTGGGGGGCCTGCCCCAGCTGGATACCGTCCGGGGCGGGGCCATGGTGAAGAGCTGCCTGGGGATGGGCGTGTCCATCATCGGCCTGTTTTCCGTGATTTTCCTCTTTTACACCAACGCGTTCCTCATGCGCCGCAGGAAGATGGAGTTTGGTCTGTACAATATCCTGGGCCTGAGCAAGGGCAACCTGAGTATGCTCCTGCTGGTGGAGACGGTTATGATTGCCGTCCTCTCCCTGGTGCTGGGGCTGGCGGGGGGCATTGCCCTGAGCAAGCTCACGGAGCTGCTCCTTCTGCGCCTGGTGGGCGGGGAGAGCGGCTACGGCCTGCTGGTGGACCTAAACGCCCTGGGCAGCTGCCTGGCTCTCTTCGGGGTCATTTTCGTCCTGCTGTACCTGAACAGCCTGTGGCAGCTGCGCCGGGCCAATGCCATTGCCCTGCTGCACAGTGAGACGGTGGGGGAGAAGCCGCCCAAAGCCAACTATCTCCTGGCCCTAGGGGGCCTGGTGCTGTTGGGCGGGGCCTATTACGTCTCTGTCACCATTGAGGACCCCATCTCGGCCCTGGGGCTGTTCTTCTTTGCTGTGGGGGTGGTGATTGTGGCCACCTACCTGCTGTTCATCTCCGGGTCCGTGACCCTGTGCCGGGCCTTGCAAAAGAACAAGCGGTATTATTATAAGAAACAGCACTTCATCTCCGTGTCCTCCATGGCCTACCGGATGAAGCGCAACGGTGCGGGCCTGGCGTCCGTGTGCATCCTCAGCACTATGGTGCTGGTGATGATGGCGGGGAGCTGCTGCCTGTACTTCGGCACCGAGGGCAGCCTGATGAACCGCTACCCCAGGGAGCTGAACTTGCGCCTGGACTTTGAGACCACGGCGGACCTGTCCCTGCGGGAGGGGGTCCGGGGAAAGATTGACGGCTTCCTGGACCAGCAGGGCGTTACCCCGGAGAATCCCAGGGAACTCATCATGGCCAACTGTTCCGGCATCCTGGAGGGGAACAAGGTTGTCACCAATTCCGAGGGCTATGGGGTGGTCAGCCTAACTACAGCGGACTTGCGCACCATCTATTTCATCCCTTTGGAGGAGTACAACCGTGGCCTGGGCCTCCAGGAGACCTTGGAGCCGGGGCAAGCCCTGGTGTACGGCCTCTCTGCCCAGGAATATCCCAGCCTGGACATCGGGGGGGCGGTCACCCTGGAACTGGTGAAAACCGTACCGGAGATGCTCACCGTAGGGGGTTCCACTGTGGATGTGGCCCCCAGCCTCTTCCTGGTGGTGCCGGAGCTGGGGCCGGTGCTGGACCAGTTGAACACTCTGCCGGAGTTCTCCCAGCGCTTTACCATCCATCCCATCTGGGAGTACGCCTTTGACGCCGGGTTGGAGCCGGAGGCGGAGATGGCCCTGGCCCAGGACCTGAAGGACCTGCTCTGGGACGGGGCGGAAGCGGGGCAGTATAGCGTTGGCGTGGATTCCCGGGAGGCCAACCGGGGGGATTTTGTGGCCACCTACGGGGCCGTCCTCTTCCTAGGCGTCCTGCTGACGGTGGTGTTCCTCTTTGCCACCGTGCTCATCCTCTACTACAAGCAGATCACCGAGGGCTATGAGGATCAATCCCGCTTCGGGATTATGCAGAAGGTGGGCATGAGCAAGGGGGATATCCGGAAAAGCGTCAATTCCCAACTGCTGACGGTGTTTTTCCTGCCCCTGGCGGTGGCCCTGGCCCACCTGGCCTTTGCCTTCCCCATGGTGCGGAGAATCCTAATGCTCTTCAACCTCTGGGACCTGTCCCTGCTGCTGACCATCACCGGAATCACCGTGGTGGTGTTCGCCCTGCTGTACTTCCTGGTGTACACCATCACCGCCCGGATGTATTACCGCATTGTGGCAGACGGACGGTAACCGCGGCTGGAAATGCCCACCAGGGTGTGGACGTTTTGGGGCAGCCGTGGTACAATGGACCCGAAGCGGTGAGGCCCATGGACACAGAGACAACCATGGCCCAAGGGCTGGCAGATACCAACGCCCGGGAGATCGCGGTGCCGTTGCGCTCCTCGTATTCCGCGGCCCCGCAGCGGCCTCAAACGCTGTGGTTCCCATGATACCATAATAAGAAAAAACGCTGTGGGTGGGGTTTCCATCCACAGCGTTTTTCTGTCTGTCCTAGGCCTGGGGAAACGGCCGCAGCGGTCTCCCGGGGTGCCGTTCACAGCATCCACAGAGAGTCCGCCACCTGGTCGATCTCCCCTTTCAGCCGGTGGAACTCCCCTTGGAGGCGGGCACGCCTTGGGGGGGTACACTCCGGCCGGGAGGCCAGCTGGGCCAAATTCTCCATGCGTTGGAGCAGCTCTTGAATCTGGGCCAGCTTGGCGTCCAGGGCTTGGAGCTTCTCTTGCCGCTGGGCCTCGTCCAGTTCTCGGGTATCCAATGCCTGCTCATCCATGGCCGCCGCCTCCCTTCTGGGCCTGTTCCTGGGCCTGGTGTAAATCCGTCAGCACAATCCCCGCCAGCTTCAGCACGTCGTCGCCCTTCTTCAGCCGCAGGGCCAGGTGGGGCTTCTCCCCGGCGGCGAAGAGCAGCCGCTGCTTGTATTTCTCCATAGAGCACAGCAGGGCCACCACCTGGAAGTCCGGCTTGGGCAGGGAGAAGCGCAGCAGGGATTCCTTCTGGACCAGCTCTGTCACCCCGCACAGCGCCGCCTTGGCCCGGAGCAGGGCAATGGTGATGAGGTTGGCCACCGCCTTGGGCGGGTCGCCGTAGCGGTCGATGAGCTCGTCCAGGATATCCTCCCCTTCCGCCTCCTCCTGGACCCGGGCCATACGGCGGTAGAGGTCCATGCGCTGTTCCGGGGCGGGAATATACTTCTCCGGGATGGAGGCGGGCACAGACAGCTCTGCCGTGCAGGCGGCGGGACGGGGGGCCACAGGCTTTCCCTGCTCCTCCAGCACCGCCTCTTCCAGCAGGCGCAAATAGAGGTCATAGCCCACGCTCATGAGAAAGCCAGACTGCTCCGGCCCCAGCAGGTTCCCCGCCCCCCGGATCTCCAAATCCCGCATGGCGATCTTGAAGCCGGAGCCAAAGGCGGCGTACTCCCGGATGGCGCTGAGGCGCTTGGACTGGTCCTCGGTGAGCACCCGGTTGGGGCGGTAGGACAGATAGGCAAAGGCCCGCCGGGCACTGCGCCCCACCCGTCCCCGGAGCTGGTGGAGCTGGCTCAGGCCGAAGCGCTCTGCGTCCTCCACAATAAGGGTGTTCACATTGGGCAGGTCCACCCCCGTCTCGATGATGGTGGTACACACCAGGATGTCCACTTCCCCGTCGGTCATGCGCCCCATGATGTCGCTGATCTCCTCCTGGTCCAGCTTCCCGTGGGCCACCGCCACCCGGACCTCCTCCCCCAACAGCTCCTTGAGCTTGTTGGCGGTGCGGGCGATGCTCTCGGTGTGGTTGTGGAGGTAATACACCTGGCCTCCCCGTTCCAGCTCCCGGCGCATGGCGTCGGCCAGGATGCCCCAGTCGTGCTCCAACACGTAGGTCTGCACCGGCTGGCGGTTGGCGGGGGCCTGCTCCAAGGTGGACATATCCCGCAGCCCCGACAGGGCCATGTTTAAGGTCCGGGGGATGGGGGTGGCGGAGAGGGTCAAGACATCCACCTGCCGGGCCAGCTTTTTGAGCTTCTCCTTGTGGCCCACCCCGAAGCGCTGCTCCTCGTCCACCACCAGCAGCCCCAGGTCCTGGAAGTGGATGTCCTTCCCCAGGAGCTTATGGGTGCCCACCAGCAGGTCCACGGAGCCCTCCGCCGTGCGCCGCAGGATGTCCCGGGCCTGGGCGGCGGTGCGGTAACGGGAGATCATCTCAATCTCCACAGGGAACTGGGCAAAGCGTTTCAGGGCGGTCATATAGTGCTGCTGGGCCAGGACGGTGGTGGGAACCAAAATCGCCGCCTGTTTCCCCTCCAACACGCATTTCATCACCGCCCGGAAGGCCACCTCTGTTTTACCATAGCCCACATCCCCACAGAGCAGGCGGTCCATGGGGGTGGGTTTTTCCATGTCCGCCTTGATCTCCCGGACGCAGCGCAGCTGGTCGTCGGTCTCCGCGTAGGGGAACTGGGCCTCAAAGTCCTGCTGCCAGGGGCTGTCGGGGGCGAAGGCGTAGCCCTCCAAGCGCTGGCGCTGGGCGTAGAGCTGGATGAGCCCCTTGGCCATATCCTTGGCGGCCTTTTTGGCCCGGGCCTTGTCCCGCTCCCAGGCGGTGCCCCCCAGGCGGGAGAGGCGCTTTTTGTCCGGGTCGTCCCCGCTGCCGATGTACTTGGACACCAAATCCAGCTGCAGGGCGGGGACATACAACACATCCGAGGCGGCAAATTGCAGCTTGATATAATCCCGGGGGGTGCCGTCCACAGACATCTTCACCATCCCCAAGAAACGGCCGATGCCGTGGGACTCGTGGACCACCAGGTCCCCCGGGGCCAGGTCCGTGAAGGATTCCAAGCGCTGGCGGTTGGAGGTGGGGGTGCTGCTGCGCCGCCGCTGCCGGGGCTGGGGGGGCGGGGCCCCCTCTGCCAGCACGGCGAAATGGCCGTCGGGATAGTCGAAGCCTGCGGAGAGGTCCCCCACGGCAAGGGTGATCCGCCCTGGCTCCGGGAGGTCGTGGAGGTGTTCGTCCACAGCGCTGTGGATGTTCTTCTCCCGGAGCATCCCCTGTAGGGCGTCGGCCTTCCGGCGGCTGGCGGTGAGGACCACCACGGCGAAGTCCTGGCGCTGGTAGGCCTGCAAATCCTCCACCATGGCCTCAAAGTGCATGGCGCTGCCGGGGAGCTGCCGGGCGGTGAGGGAGAGGAGGAACCGGGGGGGCACCGGCAGGCCCCCGGTGGTAAACGCATCTAGGTAGAGGAGGGTCCGGGGGGCCTGCCCTGCCTGGCACAAATCCTCAAAATCCTTGGCAAAGCTGCTATCCTTGCCGGAGAGCAGCCCCTGCTCCAACAGGGCCTTTACGTCCTCCCCCAGCTGCCACAGGTAGCTCTTGGCCCGGTCGGCCAGGCGGCTGGTGTCGCTGAAGGCCAGGAGGGCATGATCGGGCAGGTAGTCCAGCCCGGCTGCCAGGGTTTTGTATACCTGGGGCAGGGCCAGGTCCGCCGGCTCTGCCGGGGCCCCCAGCACTTCCCGGGCGGGGAGGATGGCATACCGGCTCTGTTGTCCGCTGCGCCGCTGGGTGGCGGGGTCGAAATACCCCATGGAGTCGATGGTATCCCCCCAGAATTCCAGGCGCATAGGCAGGTCGGACCCGGGGGAGTACACGTCCAGAATGCCCCCCCGCAGGGCAAACTGCCCGACCCCCTCCACCTGGTCACAGCGGGCATAGCCCCCCTGGGCCAGGAAGTCCGCCAGGGCCTCCAAGTCATGGGCCTGGTCCACCGCCAGGGTTGTGCTGTGGCGGTCAAACTCCTCCGGGGGCAGGGTCCGTTGGAGCAAGCCCTCCACCGTGGCCACCAGCACCGGGCAGCGCCCTTGGCGCAGGGCGGCCAAGGTCTCCAACCGCTGGTGCTCCCACTGGCGGGAGGCGGAGGAGGGGTGGAAGCAGAACTCCCGGGCGGTGAGCAGCCGGGGTTCTACCCCGGTGAATGCCGCCAGGTCCCCGGCGGCGCGTTTGGCCTCCCCCTCGTCGGCGCACACCAGCACCAGGGGACGCTGGGTGGCCAGGTGCAGCCCGGCGGCCAAATGGGCACGGTGAACCGCCCCCAAGCCGGAGAGGGCCAGGGGGGCCCTGCCCTGGTTCAGGGCGTCCAGGATGCGGGGGTAGTCCGTCAGGCGGGAGAGTAGCTGCGGCAGCAAGGCCGTGGATCGCTGTGGCACAGGTGGTCGCTCCTTTCGGTGGGGTGGGGGTTTCTGATCGTTAATTGTATGCGGCGGGAGAGGGGTTCATGCTCAGGTGTTATCCATTAAACCCCGCCATCGCCGCGTCCACGCCCTTTTCCAGCAGCAGGGTGACGGCGTCCGCCGCCCGGTGGATGGCGGCTTCCATTACCTTGCGGTCCTCGCCGCTGGGCTTGCCCAGCACCCAGCCGGCCATGTCGCTGTCGGGATGGGGCTTGTCCCCCACCCCCACCTTCACCCGGGGGAACTGGTCTGTACCCAGGTGGGCAATGATGCTTTTCAGCCCGTTGTGCCCCCCGGCGGAGCCAGCGCGGCGGATGCGCAGCTTCCCCTGGGGCAGGGCCACGTCGTCGGAGACCACCAGCACCCGCTCCGGGGGGATTTTATAGAACTGGGCCGCTTGGCCCACGGACTCCCCGGAGAGGTTCATATAGGTGGTGGGCTTCATCAGCAGCACCGCTTGCCCGCCGATGAGGGCGGTGTTGGTGAGGGCCTTGTGCTTTAGCCGCTGCACCGGGATGTCCGCCCGTTCCGCCAGCTCATCCACCACCAGAAAGCCCATGTTGTGCCGGGTCCACGCATACTTGGGGCCGGGGTTCCCCAGGCCCACAACCAGCCAGCCCACCGGGCCGGGCCGTTGCCTAAAAAACATAGCTGCCACCTCAAAGATCGTGTCGAACGCAGAGAGAAAGCGGAGCAAAGCTCCGCTTTCTCTTGTGCCTCGCAGAGTCCACGCCCCAAGGGCGTGAAAAGTGTTTTTGTGCCTTAGACGAATAGGCGGGAGACAGAGTCCTCGTGGTAAATAAAGCTGATGGCGTCCGCCAGCACCGGGGCGGCGGAGACGTACTTGATCTTATCGCACTTGGCCTCTGTGTCGGCGGGGATGGTGTCCAGGAAGAGCACCTCCTTGATGGCGCTGTCCTGAAGCCGCTGGATGGCCGGGCCGGAGAGCACCCCGTGGGAGGCGCAGGCGAACACCTCCGTGGCCCCGCCCAGCTCCACCAGGGCCTGGGCGGCCCCGCAGAGGGAACCGGCGGTATCCACCATGTCGTCCAGGAGGATCACCCGCTTGCCCTGGACATCCCCGATGATGTTCATCACCTCGGAGGAATTGGCCTTCTGGCGGCGCTTGTCCACGATGGCCATGTTCATGCCCAGCTTCTGGGCAAAGGCCCGGGCCCGGGCCACGGAGCCCACGTCAGGGGAGACCACCATGGTCCCCTCGGTGTCGTCGCCGAAGCGGCTCTTGAAATGCTCCACGAACAGGGGGCTGCCCAGGAGGTTGTCCACGGGAATGTCGAAGAAGCCCTGGATCTGGGCGGCGTGGAGGTCCATGGTCAGCACCCGGTTGGCCCCGGCGGTGGTGAGCATGTTGGCCACCAGCTTGGCGGAGATGGGGTCCCGGGGCTTGGCCTTGCGGTCCTGGCGGGCGTAGCCGAAATAGGGGATCACCGCGGTGATGCGCCCGGCGGAAGCCCGCTTGAAGGCGTCGATCATCACCAGCAGCTCCATGAGGCTGTCGTTCACCGGGGAGCAGGTGGATTGGATGACGAACACATCCGAGCCCCGCACGGACTCATAGATGGAAACGAAGCACTCCCCGTCAGAGAAGGAGCCACATTCCATATTCCCCAGAGGTAGGCGCAGCTCCTTGCAAATGGCCTGCGCCAGCGGCCGGTTGGAATTGCCGGCGAAAATTTTCAGATCCTTACCATGTGAGATCATCGTAACATCCCTCTCGATTCTGTATTTCTTCCGCAGCCCTGCGGAGATCCTCTCTTGTGCTCCCATTATATCAAACAAACGCGGCTTTTGCACGTCCATTCCAAAGATTTTTGTATAAATTTTTCTCCCCCTCTTTGGTCTCTTTGACGGGGCAGCCCGGGGCGCCTCGTCAAAAAACGGTTGTCAGCCAAGGGAAAGCGTGCTATAATACGGTTTCATATTAAACATGATACAATCCCTGCCCCGGCGGGGAGCCCACCGGCCCTGCCGCCCCAGGCACGCACCGGGGGCACACGAAAAAGGAGAACAAAGCATGAAGAACATTCGCAACAGAGCCCTGGCCCTGGTGCTGGCCCTGGTGCTGCTCACCGGCCTGCTCAGCGGCTGCGGCCAGGAGGAGGACCCCATCCAGGAGGCCTTTGGCTTCCCTGGCGACACGGTGATGCTCACCGTGGACGGCAACGATGTCACCGCCTCGGACCTGATGTACTGGATGGCCTACAACGCCGACTACATCGCCCAGTATTACCAGACCATAGGCCAGGAGATCGACTGGTCCGCCACCCTGGGGGGCAGCCAGCCTGTGGGGGAATATGTGAAGGAGCAGTCCCGCCAGACCGCCATCCTCTACAGCACCGTCACCGCCCACACCGCCGCCGCCGGCTACAGCTTCGACCCCGACGACGCCGACTATAAGGTCCAGTTCGAGGAGGCCAAGGAGAACATGGGGGGCCAGGAGGAGTTCCAGCGCTTCCTGAAGGAGATGTGCCTCACCGAGGACAGCTTCCACGCGGTAAACTCCGTGGCCCTGGTGTACCAGCATATGCAGGAGGGCATCTGCCGCAAGGGCGGCGAGTATGAGCCCAGCCAGGAGGAGCTGAAGCAGTATGTGGCAGACAAGGACCTGCTCTCCGCCCGCCACATCCTCCTGATGACCAAGGACCCCCAGACCAACGAAGCCCTGAGCCAGGAGCAGGCCGCCGAGAAGAAAACCAAGGCCGAGGGCTTTGTCTCCCAGCTTCAGGCCATCGAGGACCCCAAGCAGCGCAGCGACAAGTTCAATGAGCTGATGAAGGCCAACAGCGAGGACAGCGGCTTAGCCAGCTATCCCAACGGCTACCTCTTCGGGGCCGGAGAGATGGTGGCGGAATTCGAGGAGGCCACCCGTGGCCTGGAAATCGGCCAGGTCAGCGGCATTGTGGAGAGCAATTACGGCTACCACATCATCCTCCGGGACGACCCCACCCAGTCTGAAGAGCTGCTGAACAGCTGGGCAGAGACAAAGATGCAGGACCTGTCCAACGAGTGGGTGACCGAGGCGGTGGTGGAGGACAAGGAAGCCTTCACCAACCTGGACGTGGCTGATTTCTATGCCAAGCTCACCGCCTACCGGGACTCCCTCCAAGCAGAGGACGAGGGCCAGGAGGATACCAACAGCGGCGAGGATGCCAACAGCGGCAAAGAGGACGGCGGCCAGGCCGGGGACAGCCAGGAATCCGACCCCCAAGCCCCTGCCCAGGAGGGCGGCAAGCCCGAGGATGGCGGCACCCCAGACAGCAAGCCCGACGGGGACAGCCAGTAAGCATCCCGCCCCGCCAAACAGACAAAACCACGGACGCCTCTCCCGATCCCGGGGAAAGGCGTCCGTTTTCTTAAAAATATTTCACGGGAATGTCATGAAATCTTCATAATTCTATTCTATACTGTGGCCAGCATACAAGAAAGGGGACAAGTTCGCCCCCCTTCCGCCGGGAAACGGCACATGTTCACAGCCCGGCGGAAATAAGATAGAAAGGACTTCCCTGACTGACAAGGAGGCAATGGAAATGGAAAACAGAAACAACGGTTGGAGCGGCGGCCAGCAAGACTACAACCACAGCTACAATTTTGGTGGTGGCTACCCCGTCCCCACCGGCGACGACTTCCCGCCCCCCAGCGGCGGGGAAACGCCCCCCGGCCAAACGCCCCCCTGGCGCCGCAAGCCCAAGAAGAACTGGGGCGCGGCAAAGCTGGTGGCCCTGTGCCTGCTGTGCGCCCTCATCGGGGGCAGTGTGTACCCCATCTACCGGACGGTGGCCGGGAGCTCCACGGCCATCCACGTGGGCCAGCGCACCGCCACAGAGCTGACCACCAAAACCGTGGACACCGAGAAGGAGCTGACCCCCGCCGAGCTCTACAACAGCTATGTGGGCTCCACCGTGGGCATCACCGTGGACCTGGTGGGCACCAACATCTTCGGCCAGCGGGTCACCGCCGCCGCCGCAGGCTCCGGCTTCGTGATTACGGAGAACGGCTACATCCTCACCAACTACCACGTAGTAGAGAACGCCAACGAGATCACCGTCACCTTCGTGGACGGCAAGACCTACCCCGCCACCTACGTGGGGGGCGAGAAGGCCAACGACATCGCCGTCATTAAAATCGAGGCGGAGGGCCTCACCCCGGTGGTCCTGGGCTCTTCGGACAACATGCGGGTGGGGGAGCAGGTGATTACCATCGGCAACCCCCTGGGTGAGCTGACCTTCACCGAAACCGCCGGCATCATCTCCGCCGTGAACCGCACCATCACCATGTCCGACGGGCGGAAAATCAACATGATCCAGACCGATTGCGCCATCAACTCCGGCAACTCCGGCGGGCCCCTGTTCAACCTCCACGGGGAGGTCATCGGGGTGGTTTCCGCCAAATACTCCGGCAGCGGCAGCAGCGATTCCGCCAGCGTGGAGGGCTTAGGCTTTGCCATCCCCATTGACGACGTGGCAGACATCGTCTCGGAGCTGGTGACCAACGGCTACGTCTCCGGCAAGCCCTTCATGGGGGTGGGACTGGGCGACGTGGATGAGCAGGCCCAGGCCTACGGCGTCCCCGCCGGGGCCGTGGTCAGCCTGGCGCCCGATGGCCTGCCGGCGGCCAAGGCCGGCATCCAGGTGGGGGACATCATTACCGCCCTGGACGGCAAGGCCGTGAAGGGCCGCGATGAGCTCACCGCAGCGGTGAAGGAGCACGCCGTGGGGGACAGCGTAACCCTCTCCGTGTTCCGGAGCGGGGAAAAGCTAGAGGTAAAGGTCACCCTGGCGGAGTCCACCCCAGAGCTCCAGGAGATTTACGAAAAGGCCCAGACTGCCTATGAGGAGGAGCAGGCCCAGAAGCGGCAGCAGCAGTCCCAGCAGGGGGGCTACAGCTACGGCTGGCCGTTCACCTGGTAAGCATCCGGTACGGACGAAGCTATGATACAGCGGCATTCTCTCACCAGGGGATGCCGCTGTCTTTTCCTGATAGGGCTTGCGAAACCGAACAGCAATCGGGTATAATAAGGGAAAAAGCAGCAGCTTTCGGCTCTGCTGGAGGTTTGAGAGCTTGCCCCCGCTGCCCTGCAGCTATTGTATCACGGGCATCTCATAGCCTGCTGATAGCTGAAATTGATTCACTTGAAACGTATTATACGAGGAGGTACGGCCATGGCAAATCTAGACCATACCCTAGCGTTCCAGGAGACCCCTTGGGAGGAGCTCATCAACGGCAACGTCGTCCTCATGTCCCCACGGCCCGCAGTCAATCACAATTTCGTAGCCGGGAATATCTACCGTATTTTCTCCAACTACCTCCACGGAAAGCGCTGCACCCCATTTCCCGATGGGACGGACTTATATTTGACAGAGCAGGACCGCTTTGTCCCCGACGGGATGATCGTCTGTGACCCAGGCAAAATCCACCATGACGGAGTCCATGGTCCCCCGGACCTGGTGGTGGAGGTCCTATCCCCCAGCACGGCCAAATACGACCGGAACCACAAACGGGAGATCTACGAACGCTGTGGGGTCCGGGAATACTGGATCGTCAGCCCCAACGACAGGACTGTGGAGCAGTATTTCCTTCAAAACGGGCACTTTGTGACCCATGAAGTCTATGTGCTCCATCCCGACTGGTTCCTGGCCCATCTGACCCAGGAGGAACGCGCCGCGGTGGTCACCACCTTCCAGTGCAGCCTATACGACGACTTGGACATCCACTTGGAGGATATCTTTTACCGCTTGATTTGACACAGCCGCCCTGGGCGGTTGTGTTAAAAACCCTCCGGCCTGCAGCAGGATCAGCGGCAGCATTACCCACAGGCATTATATGTTTTCAACAACCCCGCCCCCCTCACAGTTTCCCCACTTCGTCAGATTTCTCCTTGACATTTGCGCCGATTTGTCGTAAATTATTGGGGTACAATGGAACAACACAAAGACGATGAAGAGAAGAGTACCCTGGGAGCTACGGCACAGAGAGCCCTGCATTGGTGGGAGAGGGCGCGGAATGCCTGGGGGAACATGGCCTCGGAGTCTCGCACCGACCGGGAATCCTCCCGCAGGCTGCGACGGGTGCGCCCGTCATTGCGCAAGGGTGTGTCAGCACCCAGAAAGGCCGCGCCTCGCGAGGGGCCCGGCAAACCAAGGTGGTACCACGGCTATGCAGTCGTCCTTGACAGCGGGTCAAGGGCGGCTTTTTTGTGTTCACACCAGACAGAAAGAAGGGAACGCTGTGCGCGACGATTCCATACAAGTGCAAGAGAACAAGGGCTATGGCGGGGCGTCCATCCAAATCCAGCACCTGAACAAGACCTTCGGCGCCGGGCCCGACCAGGTCCAGGCCCTGGGGGACATCAACCTGGACATCCGCCCCGGGGAGATTTTCGGCATCATCGGCCTGTCCGGGGCGGGGAAATCCACCCTGGTGCGGTGCATGAACCTCCTGGAACGCCCCACCTCCGGGCGAGTCCTGGTGGAGGGGAAGGACATCACCCAGCTCTCCATCCGGGAGCTGCGCCGGGCCCGGCAGTCCATCAGCATGATTTTCCAGAGCTTCAACCTGCTCATGCAGCGCACCGCCCTGGAAAACATCTGCTTCCCCCTGGAACTGGCGGGGATGAAGGGGAGCCAGGCCCGGGAAAAGGCCCGCGGCCTGCTGAAGCTGGTAGGCCTGGCGGAGCGGGAGAACGCCTACCCCGCCCAGCTCTCCGGGGGCCAGAAGCAGCGGGTGGCCATCGCCCGGGCCCTGGCCACGGACCCCAAGGTGCTCCTGTGCGACGAGGCCACCTCCGCCCTGGACCCCTCCACCACCCAGTCCATCCTGGAACTGCTCAAGGAGCTGAACCAAAAGCTGGGGGTGACCATGGTGGTCATTACCCACCAGATGAACGTCATTGAGGCCATCTGCCACCGGGTGGCCATCCTGGACGGGGGCGTGGTGGCGGAGGAAGGGAACGTCACCGAGATTTTTGCCAACCCCAGGAGCGCCATCGGCCGCCAGTTCGTCTACCCCGACGGGGTGCAGATCCCAAAGCTCACCAGCAGCAAGGTGGTGCGGGTGGTGTTCAACGGCGGCTCCTCTTACGAGCCCCTCATCGCCTCCCTGGCCATCGACTGCGGGGTGAAGGTGAATATCTTAGGGGCCGACACCCGGAACATCGACGGCAAGGCCTTCGGCTCCATGCTCTTAGGGCTGCCCAAGGACCAAGGGGAGGCCAACAAGGCCCTGCGCTATCTCCGCGGCCAGGCGGATATCACTGTAGAGGAGGTGCCCGCAGATGCTTGAAGCTCTCAGCGCCTTTTGGGCGGAATACGGGACCATCCTGCTCCAAGGGACCCGTGACACCTTGATTATGACCCTTGTGGCCACCATCTTTGCCTATATCCTGGGGGTGCCCATCGGGGTATTCCTGGTGATCACCCAGCCCCACGGGATATGGCCCAACAGGATCATCAACCGGGTCCTGGGGTGGATCGTGAACATCGGCCGCTCCCTGCCCTTCATCATCCTGATGATTCTGGTGATGGGCTTTACCAAGCTCCTGGTGGGCACCAAGCTGGGGGTCCGGGGGGCCACGCCGCCCCTGGTGATCTCCGCCGCCCCCTTCATCGCCCGGATGGTGGAAACCTCCCTCATGGAGGTGGACGCCGGAGTCATCGAGGCCGCCCAGTCCATGGGGGCCAGCGTGCCCCAGATCGTGCGGAAGGTCTACCTCCCCGAGGCAAAGCCCTCCCTGATTTTGGGGGCCTCCATCTCCACCATCACCATCCTGGCCTACACCGCCATGGCCGGGGCCATCGGCGCCGGGGGCCTGGGGGACCTGGCCATCCGCTACGGCTACCAGCGGGGCGTGGACTCCATGCTCTGGGCCACCGTGATCCTCATCATCGTCCTGGTGCAGATCATACAATCCGTGTTCAGTTGGCTGTCCACCAAAATGGACAAGCGCCTGAGATAAACGAGCCTCCGGGCTCCACCCACACATTTTCTTGAAGGAGGAAACAACCAACATGAAAAAGATCCTTGCACTGCTCCTGGCCCTGACCATGGCTCTGGGCCTGGCCGCCTGCGGCACCACCCCCGCCCCCGCTGAGGAAGAGGGCAAGACCGACGAACCCACCAACAACGGCGAGGCCGTCACCCTGCGGGTGGGCGCTTCCCCCACCCCCCACGCCGAAATCCTCAGACAGGTGGTCGAACCCCTGAAGGAACAGGGCATTACCTTGGAAATCGTGGAATATGGCGACTATGTGGTCCCCAACACCGCCGTGGAAGAGGGGGAGGACGACGCCAACTACTTCCAGCACACCCCCTACATGGAGAACCACAACGCCAAGCATGGCACCCATCTGGTGGCCGTGGCAGAGCTGCACAATGAGCCCATGGGCATTTACGCCGGCAAGTGCACCAGCCTGGACGAGCTGGCTGACGGCGCTACCATCGCCATCCCCAACGACGCCACCAACGAGGGCCGCGCCCTGCTGCTGCTGGAAGCCCAGGGCCTCATCACCCTGAAGGAAGAAGCCGGCCTGGAATGCACCCCCAACGACATCGCCGAGAACCCCAAGAACCTGAAGTTCTCCGAGATGGAGGCCGCCATGCTGCCCCAGACGGTGGAAGAAGTGGACCTGTCCGTGATCAACTCCAACTACGCCCTGGAAGGCGGCTTTGACCCCACCAAGGACGCCCTGGCCACTGAGACTGCCGACACCACCCCCTACCCCAACATCCTGTGCGTGAAGGAGGGCAACGAGAACAACGAGGCCATCAAGGCCCTTGTTGCGGCCCTCAAGACCGACGAGGTGCGCAGCTTCATCGAAGAGACCTACAAGGGCGCTGTGGTGCCCCTGTTCTAAGGGAACCACACCCCCCAAAAACCGACCCCAAAGCGGCACATGGAACC
>NZ_JBQILM010000040.1:0-17545 GCF_056797215.1 Evtepia sp. | reverse complement strand
GGCCTGGGAGCGGGGAGACTTGGATATCCTACAAAAGTATTTTGGTTATACTGTAAGCAACTCTAAGGGAAAACCCACAAATTCAGAGTTTATCGCGATGATTGCAGACCGATTGAGACTGCGGTATCGCCAGGGATAAAGAAACCGTATAGGTAGCGAACTGCCTTCAAGAGGTTGCAGAAATGCAGCCTCTTCTTTTTATTTGACAAGTTGTTTTCCGGTTGACAAATCAACACTTTTGCGCTATGCTCCTTTTGAAATCATGTGACAGGGAAAGGGGAGAGAGGCATGCGGAAGATACTTCTGCTGGAGGATGACATGGCTCTGGGCCAGGGGATTCGCTTTGCCCTGCAAAACAACGATGTGGATGTAACCCTATGCTCCACCATGAAACAGGCCCGGCAAATGCTAAAAGATGCCGCCTTTGACCTGCTTGTCCTGGACGTGAACCTGCCCGACGGCAGTGGCCTGGAGCTGCTCCAGGAGGTCAGGCGGAGCCGCCTGACCCCAATCATCCTCCTTACGGCTAACGATATGGAAACCGATATCGTCACTGGCTTGGAGTCCGGGGCGGACGACTATATTACCAAACCCTTCTCTCTGGCTGTACTCCGGGCGCGGGTGAATGCCCAGCTACGCCGGCAGGACAGGGGACAGAAGGACCTGGTGGAGCTGGACGGCTTCGCCTTTAACTTTCCACGCATGGAATTCAAAAAGGATGGACATCCAGTGGAATTGAGTAAGACGGAACAAAAACTCCTGCACCTACTGGTGAGTAACCGGGGGACGACCCTCAGCCGGGGCACTTTGGTGGACCGCCTCTGGACGGACGGGGCGGAGTATGTGGATGAAAACGCCCTATCTGTGACCATTAAGCGCCTGCGCAACAAGTTGGAGGACAACCCCTCCAAGCCTCAATACCTGAAAACGGTGTATGGTGTGGGCTATACCTGGTCGGTACAGTGAGATGGTAGGAAAAATCATACTTGCCCTTTTGATTCTGGCCGCTGTGGCGGTGATCCTCTGGGACAGGCTCCGCCTGCGTCATATCCTGGGGGTGTTGGATGGCATGTTGGACCAGGCAGTCCGGGGATCGTTTCAGGAGGAGTCCTTTGATGAGAGCCGCCTCTCTGCGTTGGAGACCAAGCTGGCCCATTACCTGTCTGCCTCTGTTGTCTCCGCCGGGAAGCTGGAAGAAGAAAAGGAGAAGATTAAGACCCTCATTGGGGACCTCTCCCATCAGATCAAAACCCCGGTAGCCAACCTCCTGCTCTATGCCCAGCTCTTGGGGGAACAGCCGCTGCCGGAGGAAAGCCGGGCCTATACAGCGGCCTTAGAAAGCCAGGCGGAGAAGTTACAGAGCCTTGTGGAGGATTTGGTCAAGCTCTCTCGTTTAGAGACGGGCATTCTCACCCTGCACCCCTGTCTGGCACAACTGGCCCCTGTATTGGAGGATGTGATGGAGCAATTTTCCAGCAAGGCGGTGGACAAAAAAATTACCCTGCACTGCGCCTCTACAGAGGAGACGGCAGTGTTTGACCCCAAGTGGACGGAAGAAGCCCTGTGCAATTTGCTGGACAACGCCATCAAGTATACCCCCGCTGGGGGACGTGTTGCTGTGGAAATCGTACCCTATCAACTCTTCTGCTGCGTGAGGGTACGGGACGACGGCCCCGGCATTCCAGAGGAGGAACAGGCCAAGATATTCCAACGCTTCTACCGTGCCCCCGGAGCCCACGGGGTGGAGGGGGTTGGCATCGGCCTGTACCTGGTGCGGCAGATCGCCCAGGACCAGGGGGGCTATGTGAAGGTGGACAGCCAGGTGGGGAAGGGGGCGTCTTTTTCCCTGTTCCTGCCCAGGGGGCAATAGAGAATTTTTCTTGAAATCTTTCAAAAGCGTTAGATTTCAGAAAGATTGTGGAAAGATTCCTATGCTAAAGTTGGTATTGTCAGAGGACGAACGAACTTTTGCAATGGAGGGATCTCAATGAGTATTTTACAGACCAAGAACCTGAGAAAGATTTACGGCTCTGGGGAAGCAGAGGTACGCGCCCTGGACGGGGTGGACCTCTCGGTGGAGAAGGGGGAGTTTGTGTCCGTGGTGGGCACCTCTGGCTCCGGCAAATCCACCTTGCTGCACATGCTGGGGGGCCTGGACCGGCCTACCTCCGGCAGCGTGGTGGTGGACGGGAAGGAGCTCTCTAGCTTAAAGGACGAGGCCTTGACCATTTTCCGCCGTCGAAAGATCGGCTTTGTGTTCCAGAACTACAACCTGGTGCCGGTGCTCAGCGTCTATGAGAACATCGTCCTGCCCATGGAGCTGGACGGCCACACGCCGGACTACGCCTATTTGGACCGGATCATCGAGACCTTGGGCCTACAGTCCAAGCTGGGCAACCTGCCCAATAACCTCTCTGGCGGACAGCAGCAGCGGGTGGCCATTGCCCGGGCTCTGGCGGCCAAACCCGCCATTATCCTGGCCGATGAGCCCACCGGCAACCTGGACAGCAAGACCAGCCAGGATGTCATGGGCCTGCTGAAAGTCACCAGCCAGAAGTTTGCCCAAACCATCGTCATGATCACCCACAACGAGGAGATCGCCCAGATGGCCGACCGCATCATCCGTATTGAGGATGGGCGCATTGTGGTTCGGGGGTGAGGGGCATGAAGGTATCCAACCGCAAGTGTATCCGACGCCTGGGCTTCCGCTCCATGAAGGCGGCCAGGACCCGGAACGTTATCGCCATTTTGGCCATTGCCCTGACCACCGTACTGTTTACCTCCCTGTTTACCATCGCCGCCTCCATCAACTACTCCTTTCAGCAGGAGAACTTCCGGCAGGCCGGGGGAGATATGCACGGTACCATCAAGAATCTCACTTGGGAGCAGGTGGAGGAGCTGCGCGACGACCCCCTGATTGTGGAGTCCGGGGCCCGGATGTTTTTGGGGATGCCCGAAGATATCCCCTTCCACAAGTCCCATGTGGAGGTCAGCTACCTGGAATCCCAGGAAGCCCCCCACTACTTCTGCGTTCCGGAGGTGGGGAGCCTTCCCGCTGAGGGCACCAACCAGATCGCCACGGACACCCACGTTCTGTCCCTCCTGGGTGTTGAGCCGGAGATCGGGGCGGAGGTGAGCTTTTCCTTCTACATTGACCAAAGTACACCAGACAAGAAGCTGGTAAGCTACACTGGCACCCTCTCTGGCTGGTGGAGCTATGATCCTGCTATCGTCGCTAACCACATCCTCTTGCCCAGCAGTGCCGCAGAAGAATTGGTGGCACAGGGCAGCGGGGAGGAGGACAGCATGACAGGGAAGTGGAGCCTGGATCTGATGTTCAAAAACGCCCTGCACATCCGGGAGGATGTGATGCAGGTTCTGGCCAACCACGGTTACCAGACCGAGGATAACAGCCAGCCCAACTATTTGAGCATTGGCGTGAACTGGGGCTACTCCGGGGCCCAGCTCGGCGAAAACTTCGACGCAACTACCGTGATTGCGATTGTGGTGATCCTGCTGCTGATTATCTTCACCGGCTACCTCATCATCTACAATGTCTTTCAAATTTCCGTCACCAACGATATCCGCTTTTATGGCCTGCTGAAAACCATTGGTACCACCGGGCGGCAGCTGAAACGGATCGTCCGGCAGCAGGCCCTGCTGCTGAGCCTGGCGGGTATCCCCCTGGGGCTCATTGGGGGCTTCCTCATCGGCAACAAGCTCACGCCGGTTATCATGAATCAGCTTAGCTATAAGAATACCTTTGTCAGCTTCAATCCCCTGATCTTCCTGGGGGCGGCGCTGTTCGCTTTGTTCACGGTGTTCCTCTCCTGCGCCCGTCCGGGCCGGATGGCGGCCAAGGTCTCCCCAGTGGAGGCGGTGCGCTACACCGAGGGTAGCGGGAAAACAGGTGGAAAGAAGGCCAAGGCCGGCAAGCGCTCCGCCAAGAACGGCGCGTCCCTGCCCAAAATGGCCTGGGCCAACCTGGGCCGCAGCCGGAGCCGCACTGTGGTGACGGTGATCTCCCTGACCCTGGCCCTGGTGTTGGCCACCTTGACCTACACCGTTGCCAACGGCTTTGATATGGATAAGTATTTGCAGACCAAGGCCAACGTGGACTTCATCCTAGGGGACGCCTCATATTTCCAGAACAACAACTATATTTTCAGTGGGGATACCACGATCCCGGAGACGGTGATTGACGAGGTCAACGCCCAGGGGGGCATCACCGACAGCGGACGTATTTACGGCACCACCTCCGATATGGAGGAATTTGTCACCGAGGAGTGGTATCGGAGCGTTTGGAGTAAATGGAACGACCCGGAGACCTTGGACCAGATGGTGGAGAACATGGAACGGACCGAGGACGGCCTCCTGGCCGACCGGGTGAATCTCTACGGGATGGAGGACTTCCCCCTGAGCTTGCTCAACGTCCTGGACGGGGACCTGGCGCCCCTCTCCGACCCCAGCCAGCGGGCCATTGCCGCTGTCTATAACACCGACGATTACAACTCCACAGAGTGGGATTCCCATTGGGCCAAGCTGGGGGACACCGTCACCATCCGCTATGTCACCCAGCGTGAGTATTTTTATCGGGATACCGGGGAGATCGTCGAGGATGTAGACGCCGCCTATGAGGGCGACCGGCCCTTTGGCTCCCGGGCGGTGGAATACAGGGATGTGGACTACACTGTCTGCGCCATTGTGAACGTTCCCATGTCGATCTCCTACCGCTACTATGGCGCGGATCAGTTCGTTCTGGGGGCGGAGCAATTCGTCCAAGACAGCGGCACCGACGGGATCATGACCTATATCTATGACACCACCGACGAAAGCCGGGTCGATATGGATAGCTTCCTGACGGAATACACCGATTCCGTCCAACCCCTCTATGACTACGAGAGCCGGGAGACCTACGAGGCGGAGTTTGAGGGCTTTCAGGGGATGTTCTTTACCATGGGCAGCGCCCTCAGCGGTATTGTGGGCCTGGTGGGTGTGCTGAACTTCATCAACGCGGTGCTCACAGGCATTTTGAGCCGGAAGCGGGAATTTGCTGTTTTGCAGTCCGTGGGTATGACGGGGAAGCAGCTCAAGACCATGCTGGTGTGCGAGGGCTTGTATTATACGGTGCTGTCCCTGCTCCTGTGCCTGCTGCTGACGGTGGGGGTAGGGCCCCTGGTGGGCGGTGCCGTCGGCAATATCTTGTGGTTCTTTAGCTACCACCTTACGGTGACGCCCATCCTAGTGGTGTTGCCCCTGTTCCTGCTCCTGGGGGTGCTGGTACCCCTGTGGACTTACCGGGTGGTGGCCCGGCGGACCATTGTGGAGCGGCTGCGAGAGATGGATGCGTAATTTCAAATGATAAAAACTTGGAGATGGGTACATTCACGTCGGTGAGTGTACCCATCTTATTACAGAAAGGAAACAAAATTATTTCAAAATGGTGTTATAAAGGCCTTGCAAATTATGAAAAAAATGGTATAATGATCCCGGTATACTATATATAGCGGTCAGGACTATCCTGCTGCCGCAAAGCAAGAAGAGAGGGAACAGTTATGATAAAAACACCAAAGCGCATGTTATCTTTGCTGCTGGCGGGTGCTATGCTAGGCTCCGTCTTTACCCCTACAAGGGCATTTGCAGCGCAGGATAGCAGGAGCGCTACCACGGGCCAAATTTCCGCCACCCTGCGGCTGGACTATCCGCAGGAGATTGGGCAGTTAGAGAGCCGGAAAGTACAGGTTGAACTAAAAAAAGGAAGCCAGTCTTTGGGGAAGTTGAGCCTGGCGAAGAGCCAGGAATCCGCAAAGCTGAGCCAATATCCGGCGTCTGTAACAGTGAAGAATAGTGAAGGGGGTACGCCTGAAGGACAGTGGCCTGGTTCTGTGGATGTCAGCATCAGCAATCTTCCTACAGGGGATTATCAGCTGAAATTTACAGGCGAGGGCTACTGTGACCGTACCGTAGACCTGACGTTGCGGGACTATTCTAAACATGTGACCATTGGCACCGGTGACGCGACGTTTGCGCTAGGTGATTTCAATGGCGATAATGTAGTGAACGATAAAGATCGTAGCTTATTGATAGAAAAACTTGGAAGCAAGGAGTCCAGAGACTTGGCTCAATTTGACCTGAATGGGGATGGAGAGATTTCCGTCGTTGACTTGAGCTATGTTACACGTAACGTCGGAGCGACAGGCGATGTGATTCTCACAAAAACTGCTTTACTAAATGCAGTAAATGTGAGTGAAACTGAAACTGAACTAAAAAAACTACTAAAGTTACTGGGGACTTAAACAATTTATTTCAGCCCAATGGACAGACAGTAAAACTAGAACCCACGGAAGAGAATCAGAATGAGATTCAGATTCCCGTTGTCCTGACGAGAATGAGCCATTTGGAGGCAGTACAAATCAATACACCTTCAGGAAGCGGGGAAGTTGAAAACGGCTATGTAACAGTGACGTATGAGGACGACGGAGAAGAGAAGATTCCCTTTGGAAGCGTGTTGCCGGAGGATATCCACGCACTGAGCAACCATGTGATTACGGTGAACCTTGGCCGCCGTGTTGCGGTGAAAGAGATCACCATCACTGTGGTGAAAGATTCCAACGATAAATATGTGGCCATTGAGTCCATCCAGTTCCTGGAAGATATCGTGCCAGAGAACCCGGTTGCCCCCAACAGTGAGGTCAAGAATGTAACGGCAACAGCGGGAAGCGAAAAAGTCAGCCTGACTTGGAGTGAACTGCCCAACGTAGCTGGCTACCGGGTGGATTACTGGCCCAAGAAGGACAGTAATAGCAAGAACTCCCTCACAGTGAATGTGAACAAGGCCGAGGTTTCTGGCCTGGACAATAACAAGGTTTATTGCTTTACCGTCACGCCTGTGGACGGAAGCTGGCAGGGGGTTACGTCCCCCGTGGTGGAAGCTGAGCCTGTCCCCAACAGCGCCCCGAAGGCACCGGACATGGTGAATCTGGGGGAGCAGGATGGCGCGTTGTCGGTGTCTTGGAAGAAAGCGGAGAACGCTACCTATTATAAGGTGTTTTACCAGGTAAAGAACAGCGGTGATCAGTGGACCCAGGCTGGGGAACAGTTTGAGACCACCAGCACCACCATTAGCGGCCTGACCAATGGAACCACCTATTCTGTCTATGTCATTTCTGGCAATTCCATCGGGGAGAGTGGGCAATCGCGCATCTCTGAGGCTACGCCCAGGGCTACAGATTTCAGCCGCCCAGAAGGCATCCCCACAGAGGGGATGGTGGCCCGGGACGAGATCAAGAGCATCCGCCTGGCTGACGCCAATAATGTCAGTGACAGCAGCTTTAACCCGGAGTTTCTCGTAGACGGTGACTTCAAGACCAGCTGGACGGCTAGAACCTGGTCCTGGAATGAGCACATCATTACGACTTTCAAACAGCCCATCGACCTGAACAGTGCTATATGGGCCCCCCGCATGGACGGGAATTATCCCCAGTGGCTGCGGGTCTATAGTGTGACCGTCTGGTATGCGAATGATGATTTGAATAAGCCGGGCCATCTGCTGGTGCCTGACCCAGAAGGTGGCGGACGGGACGACGGTGCCACGGGCAACAGCAGTTGTATGTCCACTTGGCCCGCTGTGCGCAACGAGCCAGCCAAGACCCGCTTCGCTGTGCTGCCCTTTGGCCCGGTAAAGGGTGTCAAGCAGATCAGCGTAGCGGTGGAGCAAGTGGGATATAACCTCACCAGTTGTTCCGAGCTGATGTTCCAGAAATATGATCCGACTAAGTGCCTGCCGGAAGAGATTGCAGCGCTGTTCACGGATGAGCTCCACACCCAGTTGAAATCTGGTACGACGCAGGGGCAAATTGATGCTTTGCGTGAACGGCTGAATGGTGATGAGAAAAATTACTACCTGTATGTGGATGCTTTGGCGGATGAACTGAAGCTGGCAGAGGAGTTGCTCAAAAAAGAAAAGGGCAGCAGTGTCGTGATTGAGGGCATTGAGAGCCGGAATCCCGTGAAGGACAATGAATACGGCCAAGGCGGCAGTTTGCTCCAGCCCTTGGGCGTTGCCGCCGAGGCAGGCAGTGAAATCACCATTTACGCCACCGGGATTCCCGAGGGACAGAAGGTGGAAGTGACTGCCACCCAGTTTAACGCTGAGGCGAATGCTTGGAGCGCCAAGGCGGGGGCTCTCATCAATGGACGGAATGTCCTGACCATTCCCAAGATCGGCAGCCAGAATACCCCCAGGGGCGGCAGCCTGTATATTACATATAGTGGGGCAGGCGCGGAAAACATTAAACTCCACGTCCGCCGGGCAACGGATATTCCCATGCTGAACCTGACCAACTTTTATACTATGGACGACGCTACACGCAACAGTGCCATCCAAGCCTATACAGAAGAGCTGGCTACCTATGTTGGAAAAGGCATCCAGGATAACGATTGGAAGAATGTGACGGAAATTTCCACCCCCACTGTTTTGCTCTCCCTGGCAGCGAACGCTGCCAACAGCGGCTTGGGCAATGGAGACAAGGTGAAACAATTGACCAATTCCGTCCTGGCCTGGGAAGACCTGATGCACATTTGCAAGACCACCCAGGGGATCGACAACACCTATGACAAGAACGATATGCGGACCCGCCAGAATATTCGTTGTATGCAGATGTTCTCTGGGGCGTTTATGTACGCCGCCGGGAGCCACATTGGTATCGGCTATGGCTCCTGCCCCGGCATGGTAGGTGGCACACCCATTGCCCAGTTGGATCAGAATGCCACTGCCAACAACCTCTTCGGCTGGGGCATTGCCCACGAAATCGGCCACAACATGGATAAGCTGGGTAAGGCGGAGACCACCAACAACATCTATTCCATCATGGCCCAGACCTACGACGGGAAGCAGAATACCCTTGCCTCCCGCTTGGAGAAGAGCAATAAGTACCCCAAGGTTTTCCAAAAGGTAGCCGAGGGTATCCCCGGTGCCTCCAACGATGTATTTGTCCAGCTTGGTATGTATTGGCAGCTTCATTTGGCCTACGACGATGGTGCCGCCCCCATGGACTTCTACAACAAGTTCTTTAAGGCATGGAAGAAGGGGACTTATTTCAATGGTGCCAGCAGCTATGACGATAAGTTTGCCTTGACTGCCTCCGCTGTGGCAGGGAAGGACCTGACCGAATTCTTCACCCGCTGGGGCATGACCCTCAGCGAGGGCACAAAGAAAAAGCTGGAAACCTACGCAAAGGAAGACCGCGCCATTTGGTATCTCAGCGACCAGAGCCGCCGGGACCGTCTGGCCGGAAAGGAAGCGACTACGGGCACAGTCTCTGTGACAGCGGCCAAGAAGGACGACAAGACCATCACGTTGAACCTGTCTACCGAGAGCTTGAACGGTGGCGGCGTGCTCCAAGGCTATGAGATTCTCCGCAAAGACAGTGGAACGGCAGGAGAGTTCAAGTCCATCGCGTTTACCTCTGAGGGCACATATGATGACGTGATTGGTTCCGCCAACCACCGGACGTTTACCTACAAGGTGGTAGCCTATGATACCTTGGGCAATGTTGTGGGAGCCGCAGAGTCCCAAGAAATGCGGATTGCTTACGATAAGACTGTGGGTGCAGATCAATATGATATCACCCGCAACGAGGACAATAGTGTGACTATTGCGCTCAAGAAAGAGACAGCCGTTTCTGGGTTGAAAATCAGTGGCGATAATCGGCCCAAAGAAGGTGACTTCACAGTTGCCATCACGTGCTCCGTCGAGAATGCTGAAGATAAGACTACCACTGCCCGCTCTGGGAATTTCAAAGAAAATAACCAGGCGGTAGACGACAACAACAGCTACCTGACTTATTTCCAAAAGCCCGGCGCAGGTGCGGAGGATACCCGGATTTGGACCTATGACGCCAAGACAGTGACCATCACTGGTATTCCGGCAGATATGAATTTGGCCAATGTCCAACTGGTCAGCTATGCTGGCGACGACGTGAGCTTCCTAGACGGCGGCTTTACGGGTGTTCTGTCCGAGGATTATAAGTATGGTGACGGAGCAGATCAGACGATCCCCAAAGGAACCCTGGTGATTTTGGGCAACTATCGTGGGAACCCTGTGTTCCAGAAAATCAGGATTGAGGGCGAGTTCACCAAGACAGAAGTTACAGACCAAGGTGAGGGCAGTACCACAGTGGAGACCCGCCCCATGGACGGAAAGCTTTTGATGTTTGCAGAGATTCCGGAGGATGGAGAAGTAAGTGATATCAGCGACGGTATCTTTATTTTCATTCCCAACGTGCAGAGGGAAGCGGAATTGCAAGGGGAGTCCAGCAATTGCAGCGGCGTCAATCTGCTGCCCAGCCGGATTCGCGCTGTGCTCTATCGCACGGATATGCCAGAAACGGCGGGTGATGCCCGTGTCTCTGCCGAGACCCTGTGGACCAATGCCCCCGGCGGGACCGACTTGCCCACTGTGGTGCTGAAGGCTGAGTAAGGGAGGAACTATGAGACAGTTAAAACGAAGCGGATTGCTCCTGGTGGGGCTGGTGCTGTTCTTATCTTGTACCGCCCTGGCCGCCACCATCAAGGCCCCGGTCCTGACCTATCAGGGGAGTGGGGGAAGCTATACCCTGTCTTTGGATAAGGGCGCGGATAAGCTCTATGGCCTCCAGCTGGAGCTGGAGGTGAGTGGAGAGTTGGCGAATGATAAGGTTCAGTTTACATCCAACCTTGCCAACACCTATGTGGCACCGTGCCGTGTGGAGGCAGCCGGCGGTAAGACTACCGTGACCATTTACATGGCGCCCGAGGGCCAGAACTACATTGGCTCAGCGGGGAATACCTTACAGTTGGGTACTCTGAACCTGGGGAGCACAGAGGCGGTCCTCCCCAGCACGGGCAAGCTCACCCTGCTGGACAGGGATGCCAAGGTGGCCTACGATAGCAGCGTGAACATCGGCCGGGGCAGCTCCGGCGGCGGTAGTTCCAGCAATGGGACGCAGCATGGCATCACCACGGGGACCTATCAGGGGGGCAGCGTGTCCCTCAGCACCAACCAGGCCAAAGCCGGGGAGCGGGTAACCCTGACCGTGCGCCCGGATGACGGCTATCAGCTTGCTACCCTGCGGGTCCTGGACAAGGACGGCAAGGAGATCACCGTGGAAGAGCAGAACGGCAGCTATGTGTTCACCATGCCCCAGGGGGAGGTCCGAGTGGAAGCTACCTTCCAAGCGGTGGAACAGCCTCCGGCCAGTGGTACGCCCTTTGAGGATGTGCCGGGGGACTTCTGGGCCAAGGATGCCATTGCCTGGGCGTATGAACGCGGCTATGTGAACGGCACTGGCTTGACCACCTTCACACCCAACGGAAACATCACCCGTGAGCAGATGTGGATGATCCTGGCCCGGCTCAGTGGCCAGTCCCCTGTGGATATGGCTGCGGCCAGAGAGTGGGCCATGAGCAACGGGGTCTCTGACGGGAGCGACCCCACCATGGATATGCCCCGCCAGCAGATGGTGACCATCCTCTACCGCTACACCCAGCTGCGGGGCTATGAGATCAGTGGTTCCGTGGCGCTGGATGGCTTTGTGGATGGCGGCAGTGTGGCGGACTATGCCCAGGAGGGCATGGCCTGGGCTGTGGGCAACGGAATTGTGGGCGGCATGACTGCCGATACCCTGGCCCCCAGCGGCACAGCCACCCGCGCCCAGTTTGCCACCATCTTGCAGCGGTTCTATACCGGTATTGTGAAGGAATAAACGGCTGCATCAACCAAACCTGAGGAAAGCAAAATCTCTGCAATGCTTTTGGGCCGGGCATGTTTGCGTCAACAAACATGCCCGGCCCTCTTATGTTCCTGGGTGATTTACTCCACGGCAGGCTTGGGATCGAATGCGGGATTGGTGTAATAGACGTTGCGGGGGTCCAGATGGCGGCGCACCTGTTCAATGGCGGCGCCGAAGCGCTGGAAGTGGACGATCTCCCGCTCTCTTAGGAAGCGGATTACATCGGTAACATCCGGGTCGTCCTTGGCCAGACGCAGGATGTTGTCATATGTCACACGCGCCTTCTGTTCCGCAGCCAGATCCTCGGTCAGGTCGCAAATCGGATCGCCCTTGACAGCGATGGATGCGGCAGTCCAGGGGAAGCCGGAGGCGGCGGTGGGGTAGACGCCAGTGGTATGGTCCACGAAGTAAGCGGCGAAGCCGGGGTTGTTCTCAATCTGGTCATCGGTGAGGTTCCGGGTGAGCTGATGGACGATGGCTGCCACCATCTCCATGTGCCCCAGCTCTTCGGTGCCGATATCGGTCAACAGGGCCTGCACGTCGGGATAGGGCATGGAGTACCGCTGGGAGAGATAGCGCAGGGAAGCCCCCAGTTCCCCATCCGGGCCACCGTATTGGGAGATGATCTGGGCTGCCAGGGCGGGGTTGGTATTCTTGATCCGCACGGGGTACTGTAGCTTTTTCTGATACATGAACATGGCTCACACCTCCTCTGAATACTGCCAGGGCCAGGGACCTTTCACCCAGGTATAGCCGCCGTCCTGGGCCGCATCCTGCTGCTGTAGGGGGCCGAACTGGGCTACGTAGTTTTCCCGGGCGGTTTTTTCCAGCGCGACGTAGTTCTGGAAGAGGCCAAAGGCCTCTGCATCATAGGGATGGGTGTCCAGATACAACCCAAGTTCCAAGATGACAAAATCCAAAGCCCGGAGCTGGTTGAGGGGAGTGTCTGCCAGCTCAGCGGGATTGATTTTTAGATGGAAGGGCAGGTTTAAGTCCGGGAAGAGGGTGCCGTAATCCAGGGCGTGCAGGTCACTATAGCGGGGTGCAGCGGTCTCCTGCTTTGCCACGAAGGGGACTGCGAATGGTCCGCAGTCGGGCAGCTTGCCTAGGCCTTTTTCGCAGGTCTGGCATGCATCGTCTGGTTGAGTTCCGTTGGGCTTACTGGGCTTTTCAATCTCAATAAACAATGGAAGCGCCTCCTTTATGAAAACGACGCAGAACGAGGTTTCTCTGCGTTCATTTCAGCTTATGCGACAGAGGAGGAAAGGGGAACCGACAAAAAGGAACTTCTTCCAAACCCTTTCGCGGGTCTGCCCATCCTGCCTTGCGCATACAGTTGCAAGGGAGGGATTGGCTTTGAAGATTCAGAAAACAAAAATCTTGTGGGTGTGCTGTGCCCTTGTGGTGGTCCTGGTGCTGGGTGTGATGGTATATCTGCTGCTCAACCGGGGCAGTATGGCGGCCTTCGCCCGCATGGAGGAACACACCCTAATCATTGACCCCGGCCACGGCGGGGAGGACGGAGGCGCACTCTCAGCCTCTGGCCATGCAGAAAGTGCCGTCAACCTGGACATTGCCCTGCGGCTGGATCAGATCATGGGCTTTTATGGTGTGCCCACCATGTTGACCAGGGACAGTGATATCTCAATCCACGACGAGAAAGCCCGGACGCTCCGGGAAAAGAAGGTCTCAGACCTGCACAACCGGGTGGCACAGATCAACAGCATTGAAAATGCCACCCTAATTAGCATCCACCAGAACTCGTTTCCCAACTATCGTTACCATGGGGCCCAGGTGTTTTACGGCGGGGAAGCAGGCTCGCAGGAGCTGGCAAAGTCCATCCAAGAGTCCATCCAGTCCGCCCTGGACCCGGAAAACAACCGCACCCCCCAGCGGGTGCAGCGCACGGTCTATTTGATGAAAAACGTCTCCTGCCGGGCAGTTTTGGTGGAGTGTGGCTTCCTCTCCAACCCGGAGGAGGAGAAGCTCTTGCAGGAGAAGGCCTACCAGATGAAGCTGGCCATGGTGCTGGGGGCCAGTTATCTGCAAAGTGGAGAGACACAGGAGGGAGAATCTCTGATATGAAAGCAAAGATGATGTTTTACTGTACAGAATGCGGCAATGAGACCCCCAAGTGGCAGGGCCAATGCTCTGCCTGCGGGGCTTGGAATACCATCGTGGAACAGCCAGGGAAACCCAAGGGGAAGGCCAGTGCTGTCAGGGACCGCTCCCCTCTGGGGGGGCTTTCCCTCCGTCAGCCCAAGCTGGTTTCAGAGATCAGCAGTACCCAGGAAATCCGTTTTTCCACAGGCATGGCGGAACTGGACCGGGTCCTGGGGGGCGGCGGGGTGAAAGGGTCCCTTGTCCTTATTGGTGGTGCGCCGGGGATCGGGAAATCCACCCTCATGCTTCAAATTTGCCACCAGTTGTGTTCCCTGGCCAAGGTATTGTATGTATCCGGGGAGGAGTCAGAAGGGCAACTAAAGCTACGGGCCCAGCGCCTGGGGGTAGGGGACCTGGGCCTCTACCTCTTTGGGGAGAACAACTTGGAGGCAGTCCTTCAGGCGGTGGAGGAGACGAAGCCGGAGATTCTCATTGTGGACTCCATCCAAACCATGTACCATGGGGAACAGAGCTCTGCTCCCGGGAGTATTTCCCAGGTGAAGGAGTGTACCATGGCCTTGATGCAGCTGGCTAAGGGGCAGAACATCACCGTGTTTATCATCGGCCATGTGAACAAGGAGGGGAACCTAGCAGGCCCCAAGGTTTTGGAGCACATGGTGGACTGTGTGCTCTACTTTGAGGGGGACAGGCAGTCCTACCGCATCCTCCGGGCGGCCAAGAACCGTTACGGGGCCACCAATGAGATCGGCGTTTTTGAGATGGACGACACAGGCTTGCGGGAAGTGCCCAACCCCTCCCAGGCCTTACTGGAAGGCCGGATTACCGATGAGCCAGGGACCTGTGTTACCTGTGTCATGGAGGGGGCCCGGCCGGTGCTGGCAGAGGTCCAGGCGTTGCTGACCCCCACGGCCTTTGGCAACCCCCGCCGGAGCACCAACGGCTTTGACTACAACCGGGCGATGCTCCTGATGGCTGTGCTAGAAAAGCGGGGCGGCCTGGCAGTGAACACCTGCGACGCCTATGTGAACGTCATCGGCGGGTTGAACCTGGACGAGCCCGGGGCAGACTTGGCGGCCATTCTGGCCTTGGCCTCCTCGTTCCGGGACAAGCCTGTGCCGGCGGACCTGGTGGCAGTGGGGGAGGTGGGCCTTACTGGGGAGCTGCGGGCAGTCTCCGCCATCAACCAGCGCCTGGCTGAGATTCACCGCCTGGGCTTTGAAAAGTGTCTGGTGCCCAAAGGACGGGGGAAACAGGCTGTGGTGGCCCCAGAGGGCCTACAGTTGATCCCGGTGCGCAACATCCGGGAGGCCCTGGCGGTGCTGCTGTAGCCCCTTGGGCAGGAAGTAGACGCAGTTCTGTTCCTGGCTGGGGTGCCCGCCGGAGACGGCCCGGGACAGGGTGCAGCAGCCGTCTTGCTGGTAGATACATGGGTCAGTACAGGGGATCAAACCGTCACCTCCTGACAAAATACAGTGTTTTTTCTCTTGGTCTTGCTAGTATTCTCTGATTTTTGAAAAATATGAACCTTGCAACCAGGCACAAAAATTCCCGGCATTTTTGGATGCCGGGAATTTTTCCTATTTGCCATTTTCCATGGGTTCCTCTGGGAGTACAGCCACCCGGATTTCTAAAATCCGGCGTTGGTCCAGTTTTGTGACGGTGACTGCCAGGTTTTCATAGATGAACTGGTCTCCCTCCACAGGGAGCCGGCCCAACTGATCCAAAACCCAGCCACTGATGGAGGCGGAGTCGATGTCGTCCGCCCGGATGGAGAAGCGGTCAAAGAGGTCGTCCAGGTTGGCGGAGCAGGAGATCAGATAGCTACCGTCCTCCTGCTTTTTGAACTCCTCAACTATTTCGTCGTGCTCATCCCAAATCTCACCCACCAGCTCTTCCAGGATGTCCTCCAAGGTCACAAGGCCCATGGTGCCGCCGTATTCATCCACCACCACAGCCATGTGGGTCTTGCGGTGCTGGAGACGGCGGAGCAGATCGGAGATCTGGGCAGAGCCTGTGGTGTAATACACCGGTGAGATCAGGCTAGAAACATCAGAGTGGTTGTGGTAGCGGGCAGAGAAGAAGTCTTTTTCGTGGACTAGGCCGATGATATCGTCGATGGAGCTGTGATAAATCGGGATGCGGGAATATCCACTCTCGGCAAAAATCACCGCCAGCTCTTCCATAGAGACCGTGTCCGGTGCCGCCATGATGTCCACACGGGGGGTGAGGATTTCCTCCACCTCCATATCGTTAAACTCAATGGCCGCACGGATCAGTTCACTTTCGTGGTGCTCCAAGCCACCTTCGTTTTCAGCCTCCTCCACCATGGTGATAAGCTCCTCCTCGGTGATCCCCTCGTCTTGGGGCGGGTGGAACAGCTGGGTGACCAGCTTGTAAAACAGCCCAAAGAACATGTGCAGCGGGGTGAACACCAGCAGGACCACCCGTAGGATCGGGGCGGCGGACATACAGACCCGCTCTGCCTGATCCTTTGCCAAGCTCTTGGGGGTGATCTCACCAAAGATCAGCACCAGCACAGTCAAGAGGATGGTAGAGAGCGCGGGACCGTAGATGGGGAAGAGCTTAGTGAACAGGATGGTGCTCAGGGTGGCGGCGGTAAGGTTGACGATATTGTTGGCGATAAGGATGCAGGACAGGAGCTTATCATACTGCGCCAGATGGTCCAACGCCAGCTTTGCCCGCGTGTTGCCGTCCTCCGCCTTGCTTTTGAGGCGCACTTTATTCACGGAGGAATAGGCGGTCTCTGTGGAGGAACACCAGGCGGAGAGGGCGATTAGGACCACAAGAATCAGGGCAAGGGTAATACAGGTACTGTCCATAAGGGACGCATCATCTCAGCTTTCCTAAAAGATTTTTGGTATAGGGCCGGTATCCATAGGACTGCCCCGCAGCCCAATACCTCTATGACGTTAGCATACCACATAGGCCGTTGAAAAGCAAGAATAGATGGGGAATTTGAAGGGGGATGCCCCATAAAAACCTGCTGTTTCTCATAGAATTTTTCCTTGACAAAGGGGCGGGCTGCCAGTAGAGTAAGAGGAGGTATCAAATCTCAGAACAAGGAGGACCCTGCTATGCCGTATATTGACGCAAAAATCACTGGGACAGTTACCCAGACCCAAAGGGAGACCCTAAAGAACCAGCTAGGCCAGGCCATTGCCCTGTTGAAAAAGCCCGAATCCTTTTTGATGATCGGGTTTCAGGATCAATATGACCTCTACATGGGTGGGAAACAGTTGGAAAAGGGGGCGTATGTCTCTGTTGCCATGCTGGGTGAACCGGCCCCGGAGGACACGGAGGCCATGACGGCCAAGGTCACAGAAATCTTCCAGCAGCAGTTGGACATCCCGCCGAAAAACCTGTATGTCTCCTATCAAGGCATCCGGGACTGGGGCTGGAATGGGAAGAATTTTTAGAAAACAATGGAAGAAACGGGCTAGTCGATGAGTCGGCTGGCCCGTTTCTTGCAAATATGTTTTCTGTACACGATCCTCTTGTAATCAAGTATTTGATCTAGGGAAAAAGAGGTAGAAAAAATAGAGTGAAGAATTATAACATAGTATATTTCTGTCGATAAAAATTTATAGCAAGAGGGGATGCAATGCCTTGGGAATCAGCGTTGAACTGGG
>NZ_JBQILM010000039.1:0-17653 GCF_056797215.1 Evtepia sp. | reverse complement strand
CTGGACCACTTCAACGATATCATGAACCAGGCCAAGACCCTGCCCAACGGCTTCACCGAGGACATGATCATGAAGAGCCCCAGCCGCAACATCATGAACAAGCTGGCCCGGAGCGTGCTGTCCCTGTACTCCTACGACAACAACCCCGACGACACCTCCATCCAGAACATGCTTCTCCAATCGGTGAAGCTCATCGGGGCATTCCCCAGCATCGTGGCCAACGCCTATTCGGTCAAACGCCACTACTTTGACGGGGGCTCCCTGCACATCCACCGCCCGGAGAAGAACCTCTCCACCGCGGAAAACTTCCTGCGGATGATCCGCCCGGACACCAGCTACACCGAAGAGGAAGCCCACCTGCTGGACATGATGCTCATGGTCCACGCTGAACACGGCGGCGGTAACAACTCCACCTTCGTCTGCCGTGCCCTCTCCTCCAGCGGGACGGACACCTACAGCGCCATCGCCGGGGCTGTGGGCTCCCTGAAAGGCCCCCTCCACGGCGGCGCCAACGCCAAGGTTATGGAGATGTTCCGCTATATCAAGGCCAACGTGAACCCCAGGGACGACGGCTCCATCAAGGACTACCTGTCCAAACTCCTGGCCGGGGAGGCAGGGGACGGCTCCGGCAAGATTTACGGCCTGGGCCACGCGGTGTACACCATCTCCGACCCCCGGGCGGTGCTGTTGAAGAAGTATGCCCACCACATTGCCGAGCTCAAGGGCTACGCCGAGGATTTCCTCCTGCTGGAAAAGGTGGAAGAGCTGGGCATCCCCATGATCCAGGAGCGCCACGGCAATGACACCCCCATGTGCGCCAACGTGGATATGTACTCCGGCCTGGTGTACACCATGCTGGGCATCCCGGAGGACGTGTTCACCCCCCTCTTCGCCTCCGCCCGTATCGTAGGCTGGTGCGCCAACCGCATCGAAGAGGTGGTTTCCGGCCGCCGGATCATGCGTCCGGCCTACCGGGCAGTGATCACCAAGGTGCCTTATCTGCCAGTGGACGAGAGAAAGACCCACTTTATGGACGACTAACCAATACATTTTCAGAAGGGTACGGCAATGACAGTCGTACCCTTCCTATTCTTTTGCGCCAATTTGAGGTGAGATTTATGCAGACCATTGCAGTCATTGACGACGACATCTACATCGGTGACGTTTTGGAAGAGCTCCTGACAGGCCAGGGCTACCGGGTCCTGCGGGCCTATTCCGGCACCGAGGCCCAATACCTGCTCTCCCAGCAGCCCCCGGACCTGGTGCTGCTGGACCTGATGCTCCCCGGCCTCAGCGGGGAAGCGCTCCTGCCCCAGCTCCAAGGCATCCCGGTGATCGTCCTCAGCGCCAAGGTGGACATCCAGGGGAAGATCGACCTGCTCCTGGGGGGTGCGGCGGACTACGTAACGAAACCCTTTGACAGCGGGGAGCTGTTGGCCCGGATCGCCGTGCAGCTGCGCAGCGCCACCCTCCGGGGCGGGGGCAGCCTCACCGCCGGGGACCTGTTCCTGGACCCCACCGCCCACAGTGTCAGCGTCCGGGACGTGCCGGTCCACCTGACCAAGACGGAGTACGCCCTCTTGAAGCTGTTGATGCAGCATCCCCGGCAAGTCCTGGCCCGCTCGGTGATTTTGGAGCGCATCAGCGCCGATACCCCGGACTGCACCGAGAGCTCCCTAAAGCAGCATGTGAGCAATTTGCGGAAAAAGCTACGGGACGTGGGGGGAAAGGACTATATCGAGGCGGTGTGGGGGATTGGGTTTAAGTTGGCGGAGGATGTTTGAGAACGCCACAAAAGGGGCTGTAAAAAACAGCCCCTTTTTCTCGTTATTGTTTATGCGTCAGTAACCAGCATGCCACACATGGAAAATGTTTCATAAAAAAGCAGGCTACAAAAGTTTGCCAGACGGAATCTATCTAGGAATGCTATACTTTTCACTGGATGGATACCAGCGGTATCTTCCACTGTTGCATCATTAGACGGCAATTCCCAATCTGGGAACAACTCGGAAAAGGCTGGAAGTTTCTCAATGACTTCTCCCGTTTCGGTATCTTCGACATAAGCAGCAATCCCATCTGCGGCCCAACTGCTATTATAAATAATCGTTTTTCGCGCATCCAAAATCTTCTTTCGCATGTCTGGTGTTGCTGTCTCAATATCGAGATATGCGTATCTTTCAGCTTCCTTTACCGCTCTGGATATCTGTTGTTCGGCGCTTTCCGCAGCACCCGCAGGCACCGACAGGGACAACGCCATAGCCAATGTCATCCCTAATGCAATCATACGTTTTTTCATGATCAAACCTCCTCATTTACTAGGAAAACATCTTATAAGCCTCACCTCCACAGTCTTATAGATTCAGTTTTCTAGATTTATTCTAACTGACCGAATTGTATAAAATTCAAATTATTTTGTCAATACTTCTTGGCGAAATTATTTTAATTTATTAAAATAATTCTAACAAAGCAACAAGGAGGTGAGACTATGAACTTCACAGAAAATGAACTACAGGTGATGCAAATACTCTGGAATGCCAAAACCGACCTATCCCGCAAGGATATCATCGAACAGTCTCCAAACCGCACTTGGAAGGACAACAGCATCCATGTCCTACTCAACTCGTTGATGAAAAAGGGGGCGGTCAAAGTCGTTGGTATGCAGCCAGCGGGCAAAGTATATGCCCGTACCTTTGCCGCCGATATCTCCCAAGAGGAATATCTCAGCGCACAAATGGCAGTTTCCCCCCCAAAGGGAAAGGACGCCTTTGTCGGATTGTTTGCTGCTTTGGTGGATCAGGCAGACCTTTCCGATGAAACATTAGATGAATTACAAAAAATACTGGATGAAAGGAAGAAAAAGCCGTGAGTATCACCCCCTATTCTTTCTGTATGTCCCTTGTTTGGTTCAGTGCCTTTGTGTTCGTTGCCGATCGTTTATACCGAAAAACTGGGGTCCTGCTCCACTATCGCATGGGACTCTTGCTCTTCTTGGTCGGGCTGAGCGATGAGGATTACATTGATATTTCTCCTGAAACCTCCTACATCCTGCGAACAAGGGAAGGCGAATATCACTTGTATTTCGACGGTGTTTTTTTCACTGTAATTCCTGAAAGTGAGCTCTCAGTGTCCCCCCACGATGAATTAAAAATTTATAAAGAATAAAAGAGGTGTTCCTATGAAAAAGAAGTATTGCCGGCTCCTTTTCACACTTTTGTTGATTCTTGCAACTCTTGGCCCCACCTCCGCCCTGGCTGCACCCAACGGCCCTGATCTCAGCCAAACGCAGGCAGAATCTAACACTGTGCGGGCAGAAAAGACACAATGGAAATATAAGTATATTGATGGTGTGCATTATAAGCGCCTGTGGTCAATCACCTACAGTCGTTGGCTAACGGACTGGACTCCCTGTTAAGAAAGGGCCGGCGTTCTCGCCGGCCGCTCATTCTCCCCAATCTTGACCATTTCTTTACCCTTTCCTTGACCGCTCCCTTTACCCTTCCCTGGTATCCTGGGAGCAGATCAAGGAAACGGAGGTTTTTTTCATGGACTACGTCCTTACCACACAAAACCTGAGCAAACACTACGGCCGCTTCAAAGCCCTGGACGGCCTCGCCATGCACGTGCCCCGTGGTGCCATTTATGGCCTTGTGGGCCGCAACGGGGCGGGCAAGACCACCCTCATCCGCCTAATCTGCGGGTTACAGCGGCCCAGCGGGGGCAGCTACAGCCTGTATGGCGCGGAGAGCACCACGCCCCGCCTGGCCACTGTCCGCCGCCGTATGGGTGCGGTGGTGGAGACCCCCTCCATCTACCAGGACCTGTCGGCAGTGGACAACCTGCGGGAGCAGTACCGGGTGCTGGGGCTCCCCTCGGAGGAGGGCATCCCAGAGCTGCTCCGGCTGGTAGGCCTGGGGGATACCGGGAGGAAACGGGCCAAGCATTTCTCCCTGGGTATGCGGCAGCGCCTGGGCATCGCCGTGGCCCTGGCGGGGGCGCCGGACTTCCTGGTGCTGGATGAGCCGGTAAACGGCTTGGATCCCCAGGGCATCATTGAGATGCGGGAGCTGATCCTAAAACTAAACCGGGAGCAGAACATCACGGTGCTCATTTCCAGCCACATCCTCGACGAGCTCTCCCGCCTGGCCACCCACTATGGCTTCCTGGACAGCGGACGCATGGTGAAGGAAATGAGCGCCCAGGCGTTGGAGGCCGCCTGCCGGAAGTGCCTGCGGGTGGAGGTCAGCAGCACCCAGGCCCTTGTGGGAGTGCTGGACTCCATGGGCGTGGAGTACAAAATCCTCTCCGATACCCAGGCAGATATCTTCTCCCAAGTGAACATCTCCTCCCTGGCCCTAGCTCTGGCACAGGTCCAGTGTGAACTGGTCTCCGCCCAGGAGCGGGACGAGAGCTTGGAGAGTTACTTTATCAGCTTGGTGGGAGGTGGCAAGGCATGAGGAATCTATTGAGCGCCAACTTCCTGCGCCTGCGGAAAAGCTTTGTCTTTTGGCTGGGGATAGCCTATCAGTTTGTCGTGGGCCTCATCGCCGTGGGCACCCGCTGGCGGGAGATGCACGAAATGTCCGGCTACTTCCCCCACGCTGACAACATCCTCTTCTCCGGGGCCCTGTTCATGCCCATCGTGGCGGCAGTGTTCATCGGGTTGTTCATCGGCACGGAGTATAGCGACGGTACCATCCGAAACAAGATCGTGGTGGGCCAATCCCGGTGGGCCATCTATCTGGCTAACCTCATCACCTGCTCGGTGGCCCTGGTGCTGATGCACTTGGCCTTCCTCTTGGCGGTGGTGGCGGTGGGCTTCCCTCTGGTGGGGAATTTGGAAAAAACACCCCAGGAGCTGTTGCTCTTGGCCGCCCTCAGCCTGATGACGGTGCTGGCTCTGGGCGCCCTCTTCCTGCTGCTGGTGATGCTGGTGACCAAGAAATCCATCGCCGCTGTGGCGGTCCTACTGCTGGGCTTCGTCCTGATGATGAGCGCCATGGTGATTGACAGCAAATTGGACGAGCCTAAATTTTACACCACCGTCTCTTCCCGTTCCACCGACGAGGAAGGGAATATACAGGTACAGGAATCAGGGAAGGAACGTAATACCAACTATCTGGAAGGGACCAAGCGGGAGGTCTATGTCTTCCTCAACGACTTCCTCCCCGGCAGCCAGTTCCTTCAGTTTTCCAAACAAGAGCTCACCAGTCCCGTCCGCCTACCCCTGTACTCCCTGGTGATCCTGCTGGGCACCACGGCTTGTGGGGTGGTGTGCTTTGGACGGAAGGATTTGAAATAGCGCACCGTGGTTTTTCATTGCTTCCTGGGTAGACTTATAGTAAAATGAAAGGGGAAGGAGGTGCGCCCTATGGTCTATACCATCGACCAAATCAAAGCCATCGTCACACCCATCGCGGAGAAATATCACCTGCCCGCCATCTATCTCTTTGGTTCCTACGCCCGTGGCACCGCAACAGATGGCAGTGACATCGACCTATTGGTAGACACCACAGGGACAGACCTCACCAGCTTATTTCGCCTGGGGGCCCTTTACCATGATCTAGAGGAAGCTTTGGGAAAAAAACTCGATCTATTGACACTAAACTCCTTGGAAGGGCCGTGCCACAGAGAAAGTGATGTTTATTTCCGTGAACAGGTGAACAAAGAGAGGAGACAAATCTATGCTGTCGCTTGATTTACAACGTATCCTCAAAATCAAGGAATACTGCGACGACATCTCCAATGCCCTGACCCGGTATGGTATCTCCTTTGAAGCGTTCCAAGAGGACACCCTTTATCAATATTCGGTCTCCTTCTGTATTCTACAAATTGGGGAGCTCTCTGGTGGCTTGTCGGCAGAGTTTCGACAAGCCACCAATGACCGCATCCCCTGGAGCGCCATCAAAAGTATGCGAAATATTGTGGCCCACGGCTATGGCGGCATACGCCTGGATATTGTATGGCAGACGGTATTGAACGACATCCCTATCCTGAAACAATTCTGTGAAGAAGAACTGGCGAAGTGTCAAGAATAGAGGTGACCCCCATGCTCCCTTGGCTGTTGTGCCTTGCCCTGGCCCTTCTCTTGCTCCTGCTGCTGCTCAAGCTCCACCTGCTCCGGCGGGGGATGCGGGAAATCGCAGGGCAGGTCTCCGCCCGGCTCTCGGAGGACAGCAACAACCCCATCTTCCTTTCCAGCCGGGACAGGGCCCTGAGACAGTTGGCTGCTGAACTGAACGTCCAGCTTCGCCAGCTCCGCCGCCAACGGCAGCGCTATGCGGGGGGCGACCGGGAGTTGAAAGAGGCGGTGACCAACATCTCCCACGACCTGCGCACCCCCCTCACCGCCCTGTGTGGGCACCTGGACCTGTTGGAGGCGGAAGCGCTCCCAGAAGCGGCCCAGCGCCACATCGCCGCCATCCGTAACCGCGCCGGGGCCATGAAGCACTTGACAGAAGAGCTCCTACACTACTCCGTAATCCTCTCCACCCAGGAAGAATTGGCCTTGGAACCCCTGTCCCTCAACGGAGCCCTGGAAGAGAGCTTGGCCAGCTTTTACGCCGCCCTCACCCAGGCGGGGATCACCCCCCAGGTCCAGCTTCCAGAGGCCCCGGTGGTGCGGCTGCTGAACCGGGACGCCCTAGCCAGGGTCTTTGGCAACATCCTCAGCAACGCCCTGAAATACAGCGCCGGCGACCTGGCCGTCACCCTCAGCGAGAACGGAGAGGTCTGCTTCTCCAACGCCGCGCCGGGATTGAATGAAGTCCAGGTGGGCAAGCTCTTTGACCGCTTCTTCACCGTAGAGGCCGCCCGGAGCTCCAGCGGCCTGGGGCTGTCCATCGCTAAGACCCTGGTGGAACACATGGGCGGGCAGATTTCCGCGGAGTATGCGGATGGGGTGCTGTGCATCCGCCTGCGCTTTGAAGAATAGTACACGCTCCCCCGGACAGCAACAGCGTTCCAGGGGAGCGTTTTTCCTGCCGCTCTGATGGTTTTTCTTGCCGGGACAGCCTATTCTATGGTACAATCAACATACCAATCCGCTATACTTGACCACGAAAGGACGGAACCGCCATGCGCCTGCTGTTCAAACAGCGTTTCTTCTCTTGGTTCGACAAATACGATATCTATGACGAGAACGAGAAAACCATCTTTACCGTGGAGGGCAAGCTCAGCTGGGGCCACTGCCTCCACATCCACGACAGCCTGGGGAACCATATCGGTACCGTCCAGGAAAAGGTCTTTACCCTCCTGCCCCAGTTCCAACTCTACGAGCAGGAGGACTACATCGGCTGTATCCGCAAGGAGTTCACCTTCCTGCGCCCCAAGTTCACCCTAGACTATGCCGACTGGTCGGTGGACGGCAATCTCCTAGAGTGGGAGTACACCATCACCAGCGCCTCCCGGGGCACCATCGCCACCATCTCCAAGGAGGTCTTTCGCCTGACGGACACCTATGTTTTGGACATCAACGACCCCGCCGACGCCCTCCGGGTGCTGATGGTGGTGCTGGCCATCGATGCGGAGAAGTGCTCCCGGGGAAATTGAATTTTGCAAAAGAAACGACGTACCAGCCGGTACGCCGTTCTTTTTTATTTCAACCGCTCATCCCTGCTCCGGTACCACCGCGAAGAACACCAAATCCCCATCGCTGTCATTGATGAGGCTGTGATCCTTGCCCTTGGGGCAGTAGTGGCAGCTTCCAGGAGCCAGGAGTTCCGTCTGGCCCTGACTGAGGGCCTTCCCCGTCCCAGAGAGGATATAGATGATCTCACTGCTGGTCTGGTGGGTATGCAGGCCGATGGTAGCGCCAGGTGGCAGCTTTCCCTTCATAATCTTCATGGTGGGGGAGGCATACATATTGGCGTGTACCTCCCCTTCTCCCCCATACATACGGGGAATTGTTGTCTCAGGCAGAGATGCAAAGTCAATCAGCATAGTCCTTCTCCCCTCAAAGCCCCAGCTTCTCCGCCACGAAGTTGTCCACCGCTGCCAGGGCGTCGTCCAGCTTCTGCTTGTCCTTGCCGCCGCCCATGGCGCTGTCGGGCTTGCCGCCGCCGGAGCCGCCGCAGAGCTTGGTCACCGTCTTGATGATCTCCCCGGCCTTGATGCCACGGGCCACGGCCTCCTTGCCGCAGACGGCCAGGAAGGTGATCTTCTCCCCTGCTGTGGAGGCCAGCACCGCCACCACGGCAGGCTCCTTGTCCCGGAGCATATCCCCCATCTGGCGCAGGTCGTTGGCCCCGGCCTCAGGCACAATGGTGGTAAGGACCTTCAAGCCCCCCACCTCCTGGGTGCCAAAGAGGATGCGCTCGGCCTCCCCCTGGGCCTCCTTGGCCTTGAGCTTTTCCACCATCTGGTGAAGCTCCTTGATCTCCCCCATGACAGCCTTGGCCCGCTCCAACAGTTCCGGGGGCTTGGCTTTCAGGAACGCCGCCGCCCGCTGGATCATCCGCTGGTTGAAGGCGATGAGGTCCAGGACGGATTCCCCGGTGATGGCCTCGATGCGCCGCACGCCGGAGGCCACGGAGAACTCCGCCAGGATGTGGAACACCCCCACCTTGGCGGTGTTGTCCAGGTGGGTGCCGCCGCAGAATTCCAGGGAGAAATCCCCCATCTCCACCACCCGGACGGTGTCACCATACTTCTCGCCAAAGAGGGCCTCGGCCCCACGCTTCTTGGCCTCCTCAATGGGCAAAACCTCTGTGACCACGGGGCTCCCCCCCAGGATGGCCCGGTTGACCACTTGCGTCACCTGGGCCAACTGCTCCGGGGTCACCGCCTCAAAGTGGGTGAAGTCAAAGCGCAGCTTGTCCGGCTCCACTAGGGAGCCCGCCTGGTGGACATGGTCCCCCAACACAGTTTTCAATGCCGCGTGGAGCAGGTGGGTGGCGGAGTGGGCCCGGGCGATGGCCTCCCGGCGCTCAATGTCGATCTCGGCGTGGACGGTATCCCCCAGCTTCAGGCTGCCCTCGGTGAGCTTGCCGTAGTGCATATACTTGCCGCCCTTGTTTTTCTTCACGTCGTGGACCTGGAAGAGGCAGCCCTCGGGGCCGCTTTTGGCAATATAGCCGTGGTCGGCCACCTGGCCGCCCATCTCCGCGTAGAAGGGGGTGCGGTCCAGGACCACGATGGCTTCCACGCCGGGGATGATCTCCTCCACCAGCTGTTCCTCCGCCACGATGGCCACCACCTTCAGGTCCACCAGGCTGCCGTTCTCATAGCCGTCAAAGACCGTGGCGGGGACCTCCTTGCCGAACTCCACGCCAGACCAGCCCAGGTCGCCTAGGGCCTCCCGGGCCTTCCGGGCCCGGACCCGCTGGGCCTCCATCTCCTCGTCGAAGCCTGCCCGGTCCAGGGTCATGCCCTCGTCCTGGACCATCTCCTCGGTGAGGTCCACGGGGAAGCCATAGGTATCGTAGAGCTTAAAGGCGTCCTTGCCGGAGAACTGGCTCTCCCCCTTGGCCTTGTGCTCCGCCAGGAGCTCGGAGAAAATCTTCATGCCCCCGTCGATGGTTTTGGCAAAGTTCTCCTCCTCGGTACGAATGACCTTGGTGATATAGTCCTGTTTCTGGCGCAAGTCCTTATACTCGCCCTCGTTCTCGTGGATCACCGTGTCGATGATTTGATACAGGAAGGGCTCGTTGACCCCCAACAGCTTCCCGTGGCGGGCGGCCCGGCGCAGGAGGCGGCGCAGGACGTAACCCCGTCCCTCGTTGGAGGGGAGGACGCCGTCGCAGATCATAAAGATGCCGGAACGGATGTGGTCGGTGATGATACGCAGGGAGACATCCTTGGCGTCGCTGTCGCCATAGTGGGCCCCGGTGATGTCACTGACCTTGTTGGTGATGTTCATCACTGTGTCCACGTCAAAGAGGGAGTTTACGTTCTGGCAGACCACTGCCAAGCGCTCCAATCCCATGCCGGTGTCGATGTTCTTCTGGGCCAACTCGGTGTAATGCCCCTCGCCATCGTTGTCAAACTGGGTAAAGACGTTGTTCCAGACCTCGATATAGCGGTCGCAATCGCAGCCGGGGGCACAGCCAGGCTGGCCGCAGCCAAATTCCTCCCCCCGGTCGTAATAGACCTCGGAGCAGGGGCCACAGGGGCCGGCGCCGTGCTCCCAGAAGTTGTCCTCCTTGCCCATGCGGTAGATGCGCTCCTCTGGGATACCCACCACGTCCCGCCAAATGTTGAAGGCTTCGTCGTCCTCCTGATACACAGAGGGGTAGAGGCGGTCGGCCTCCAAGCCCACCCACTTCTCATCGGTCAAAAACTCCCAAGTCCACTGGATGGCGTCGTGTTTGAAATAGTCCCCAAAGGAGAAGTTGCCCAGCATCTCAAAAAAGGTGCCGTGGCGGGCGGTGTGGCCGATGTTCTCAATATCCCCGGTGCGGATACATTTCTGGCAGGTACACACCCGCTTCCGGGGGGGCTCCTCCTCCCCCTTGAACCAGGGCTTCATAGGGGCCATGCCGGCGTTGATGAGCAACAGGGAGGGGTCGTTCTCCGGCACCAAGGGGAAGCTGGGCAGGCGCAGGTGGCCCTTGGACTCGAAGAAGGTCAAAAACATCTCTCTTAACTCATTCAAACCATAGTACTTGTGCATACAATTGATCCTCCAAACGTGAAATATGGTCTTTCTCTCTTGGGATGGCAATAAAAAACACTCCACCCCTGAAACAGGGGCGAAGCGTGCTTCGCGGTACCACCCTGATTTGCCCACCGAAGTGCGCATCTCCTCTCGTCCTGTAACGGGAACGCCCCGTCCCGCTCCTCGCAGGCAGCTTGGAAGTGGCTTGCAGGCCGGGCGCACCGAGGGGCTTGCACTCTCCCCCTCTCGCTCTGGGCGGCACGGGCCTGCTTGGCTTCCGCATGGCTATGGTGTCAGTATTCCTCTATTTTAGCACAAAATCCATGCTTGTCAAGACAGTGGACAGGGTCTTTTCCCGCCCTGGCCTCATCCCTGAAAGGCCACTGTGATACGGCACAGCTCACTGCGGGTCCCCAGGCGCATGTTGGGGCCGAACACCCCCACCCCGGAGGTGACGATATTGTGCATCCCATCCTTTTGGAGATATCCACAGGGGTTCTCCCAAAACAGGCCAATCAATAGGTTCCCAGGGAAGAGCTGCCCATCGTGGGTGTGGCCGCACAGGTCCACATCCACCCCGGCGTCCGCCAGCGCCTGTAGCTCCCTGGGCTCGTGGTCCAGCACCAAAATGGGCTTGCTGTGGTCTAAGCCCCGGGTCAGCTCCGCCGGGGTCTTGCGGGTTTCGATGCCCCGGCCAGGCCGCTCATAGTCCGCCCGGCCTAGAAGGTAGAACGAGCCGTCGATGAGCACCCCCTCGTCCCGGAGCAGGTGGATATTGGCCGCCTCCAAAAGGGCGTCCATGCGGGGGTCGCTGGCCTTCTCCCCGTCGGTGGGGAAGCTAAACCCTGCCAGGAGCTTTTCCTCCACATCGTGGTTTCCATAGCAGGCGTAGACGCCGTATTTGCTTTGGATGCTGCCCAAAATCGCCGCCAATCCTGCCGGGTCTTCCAGGGCGGCATAGGCGTTGTCAAAGATATCCCCGGCGATGACCACCAGGTCCGGGTTTTCCCGGTTGATCTTCCCCACCATCTGCCCCATCTGGGCCATCCCCACACTGTAGCCCAGGTGGAGGTCTGCCACCAGGACAATCTTCAATTCCTTCCTTGCCCCGGCATGTTTGTCCACCGTGAGGGTATAGTCTGTGGTCTGGATGTTCCGGGCGTTCAGGCTCCCCCCAGCGCTGAGGGCAGCGATCAACAGGAGGCAGAGGGCCCCCGCAAGAATGCGGTGCCGGTCCGAAAGGGGTGCCCGCCCGTGGCGCTTGGCATACCGGCCCCTCAAGGCCCAGAAGAGCTCCGTCCCCGCCGCCACCAGGGCCGTGTACAGGAGCACCCCCAGCCAGAAGCTGTTGAACCCTTTCAGCAGCCGTTGGAGGGCGCTGGGTTCCAAAAAGGAGGCGGGGAGGATGCTCAGGTTCAGGCAGACGAAGAGCACGGCGGCCACCGCCTGTACCCCAGGCCACCGGCCCCAGGGGAACAGCTTCAGCCACCGGCACAGACGCCGCCAGAGGTACAGGCAGAACAGAAGGTAAACAGGTGCTAGGAACAGGGCGGTCATTGCGGCAACTCCTCCATCACGGCGGCACTGGCCTCATAGTCCGTAATCCCCGCCCCGGTATTGGGCTGGATGGACGAGTAGACTTGATCCGCCACAAATATCCCCAGCAGCACCAGGGCTGCCGCCGTCATGGCCTTGGCTGGGAGCTTGCGCATGGCCCCGTCCAGCAGAGGGGCCAGGACGTACACCACAGCCATCCCCGCCACCCCAAAGACCAGCAGGCCTTCGGCGCAGATCCGGCCATTGAGGTTTAGAAAATAGCCGGTGTAGTCCCACCAGCGGGTCCCCCCGTGCATCAGCTCCAAGCCTAGGGAGGTGAAATACTCCACACAGCCGCACAGGACGACGGCGGAGAGAAATTCCAGCCCCGGCCGCTTCCGAAAACGGTTCAGCACCAGAAGGATCAATACACTCCCCCAGCCGTAGATGGGCAGCCAAGGGCCGTGGAGAACCCCACGGTTGACGAATACTCCATCGGTGAGCAGGTGCAGGCTCACTTCCCAGAGCCAACCCACAAAGGACAGGGAGAAGAACATCAACACCAGGGACCAGACAGAATAGTAGCGTATGTAGTTCAGGTTCCCCATCCACTTGCGCTTGCGCTTCTCCGGGATGGGGTGCAGCCGTGTGGGATAAACTAACCCTTCCAGGGCCTGGATGTCGTAGTCCAATTGGGCCGCACGGTTCTGGGCGGCTTCCAGGCATTCCAGCTCCCGGCTCCGGCGGATGGTCACGCCAAAGTTGTCCGCCAGGAATTTGTGGATGCCCTTGAGGGGGGTAATCATCTCCGCCGCGGACTGGGCTTTCGCCTGCCGCACGTCCCCGTACCGCCGGGACAGCTCCTCCGGCTCCGCCTTTTGGAAGAGGTAGCGGTCGTTGAGGCGGGCACTGTGTTCCACCTGGCGCTCCTTGCCCAGGCGGCGCAGCTCCACATAGTATTCCGTCTGCACCGCCGTCATGTATGGCACGGTGTAGAGGCTGTTTACCACCCCTGCCGTGAGCGCCCCCAGGAGGACCCAGCCCAGAAAGGACAGCTCCATCCAGAAGCACTCCCACTTGTGGCCGTGCATCAGCCGCCGGGAAAGGGTGATGGCCTCCAAGGTCCCCAGGTCCGGGTTCTCCGCCATCAGGAAGGGAACCAAATAATAAGAATAATACTTGATGGCACCCCCCACGATGGTCAGGCTCCAAAGGGCGGTGAAAAGATTGGCCACCAGCTGGGTTACCCCCACGTGGCACCAGCGCTTCACCCGCATCAAAAACCAGACCCGGTGGGCGGGGAGCTTTTCATAGCAGCGGCCCTCCAAGAACATACGCAGGATCACCGCACGGTAGACCCCCAGCACGAAGATCTCCACCAGCAGCACCAGGGCCATGGCCAGGAGCAGCAGGATCACCACCACCGCGCTGTCGTTCCCCACCAGGGCCCGGATGCCCATGGTCAGGGTGACCAGATATGCCCCGGAGGAGACCTTGTTCACCAGCATAGCCAGCACCCCATCGCTCCTGCCCAAAATCGCCTCCCGGTCCACCTGAGAGGCCGCCACATAGCCCTCCTCCGCCTGGCGGATGGCCTCCTCCCGCTGTGCCTCCTGGCCCAGGGCCAGGTCCACGGTGAACTCCACAAAGGCGTTCACCAGGGCTGAGAGCAATGTCACCCGGTTCTCCTGGTCTCCCGCCGGCGGCACGGATACGCTCACATCCGGGGGGAACATCGTCGCCTCCACCTGTGGGGCCTGGCTGCCCTCCGCCCTGGCGGAAACATTGCTGAACACCGTCAGCTCCCCGCCCAGGATGGCCGGCACCAGGCACAGCAGCAGGAAAATGGCATAATGCCGTTTCAGGGCCCGACGGCCTCTGGCCTTCAATTCTTTCCTTGTTGGCATCCTCTCGCCCCTTTTTCTTCTGTCTCTATGGTCTGTGGGGACGAGGAAGCGTCCTCCAATTCCCGTGCATGGTCTTTGAAAAAGCCATAGTAGGCCTGCACCGCCGGGAGCTGCGTCCAGGGCTTGGGCTGGATGGCCGCCTGCTCCACAGACCCCAACCCGTCCAAATCATACACCACCGCCCCCGGCATAGCCAAGAGGAAGGGCGAGTGGGTGGACAGGATGAGCTGGCAGCGGAAGAAGCGCACCGAATCTGCCAAAAAGCCCGCCAGCTCCTGCTGGAAGGCCGGAGATAAGCTGTTCTCCGGCTCGTCCAGAAGATACAAACTGTCCTCTTGAATTTGATTGGTAAAGTAGTGTAGGGCCGTCTCCCCGTTGGACCTCCCCGGAAGGTTCCCTCCCAAGGTGCGCCACACGAAGTCGGACCCGCTGCCCTTCTTCCGCTGGGCCAGCACCACCTTTTTCAACTGGTCAAACTCCTCCAAGGAACGCATTTGAAACGTCCCCTCCCGAAGGCTGCGGTACTCCTGAAACACTTCCCCCCGGGCCAGGTCGATGCCTTGGTTCAGGCTGCGCTGGTCCAGCAGGTCGTCAAACACGTCGTCGCTGGTGAGTACCTTCCCCTCATGCCAGCGCTTCCCGGTGGTGGTGCAGCGGCACAGCGCCGCATAGGTCTGGAAGAAGGGGGTGCAGTTGTAGACGCTCCGCCGCGCCAGCCCCTGCTTCTCCCCCAGGAGGTTCAACAGGGTGGTCTTGCCGGAGCCGTTGCCCCCGTAGAAAATGGTGAGGGGGTGGAGGGGAACGGTCACTTCCTCCCAGTGGTCAAAGACCCCAAAGGGGTAGACATTGTTGTAACAGGTCCGCTTGTTGATCGCGGCCTCCAGGGCATCCTCTGCAGCGCTGCGGCTGGGCAGGCGCAATTCCGCAAGATACAACCTTCTCCCTCTCCTTTTCTGGATAAATTCTCCAATTTCCCCACCCTCATCCAAATTCTTCGTCAATTTGTCTGTAAAGTGTTTCTACTTGTAACCCTTTTGTAATATAAGGGGTCTTTCTGTCAGATGACACCACGGGCCTCCAAATCCTGACGCAGGGTGATGGTTTTCCCGGCAAGTTTACAGTCCAGGGCCGCCTGGCACAGCAGGACCATATCCCCCCGGCTGATGGCCGCGTTTTGGTGGCCGGCGTTGTACTGGCCCTCGGTGAGCCCCACCTGGTCCGACAGGCTCCAGGGAGCGGCCCAGTCAAAGTCCTCGCCGCTCTGGTAGCCCAGGGCCCGCAGGAGGAAGGTCAGCTCCTGAGACACGGTGGTGGCGTTGGTGCCGGAAAAGCTGGTAGCCCCGGTGCCGTGGGCAATGCCGTTGCGGAAGGCGAAGCCTACGTAGGGAGAGGCCCAGCCGGACACATCCTGGAAGGGGTGGGCGGCAGCGTCACTTTGGCTGATTTCCCGCTCCCGGCCCAGCAGACGCAGGAGCATGGTCAAGGCCTCTTCTCTGGAACACTGCTGGTCCAGGGCAAAGTCCGGCTGGCCGTTGGGCAGGGTCCCCTTGCCCAGGAATAGGCCCAGGCGGTACAGCTCCCAGGCCGCGGCCTCCTGGGGGGTGCCCTGTATGGTCACCGTGAGGGATGTGGTCTGGCTGCCACACTGGACCTGCACTGTCTGCTTCCCCACCACATGGGCGTTATAGCCGCTGCACATCTCCGGGGACAGGGGGAGGTAGCTGTCTCCATGCTCACAGCGCAGGACGATCACCCCATCCATGTCCTGAAGCTGGGTGCCCACGGGATAGGACGCCGCCCCTAGGCTAACGCGGCTCACCTGGGGGCTGCAAGTCCCCAAAAACATCTGGGTCCACCCCCGGCCGTTGTTGCCCATCCCCAAGTGGGTGTAGGGGCCGGTGAGGATATTCGACCGGTGGCCGGGGCTGTTCATCCAGCCATCAACCACAGCGGCGGGGCTGCCATAGCCGATGGCGATGTTCTCCCCGGAGCGGGTGAAATCGTAGGGGTCCAGCCCCACGTCATTGAGGGCGGTCATGCAGGGCTGCCCGTTGGGCCGGGTGTGGTCAAACACCTGGCCGATCTCTCGGGCCCGAATCTGGGCGGCGGCATGGAGGCCCTCAAAGGTGCTCAGGGGCTGCAAGCCCTCTTTGGCTCGCTCCACATTGGTGAGCCGCAGGGCCTCCCAGGAGTTGGCCGAGATGGCCTCCCGCCAGCCTGTGCTGACCTGTTCCGGTCCCGTGGCGGCTCCGGCAGTGACCCCCAGGCTCAGGGCCAGGGTCAGGGCTAAGAGCATGGACAAAAAACGCTTCATGGTGATTCTCTCCTTCTCATCGTTCTATGACACAGCCTGCCGCAGAGCATGTACGCACCGCGGCAGGCCGCTATCATCATGTTAGGAATGCTCCCGGCACGCCCGCAGAAAGGACAGGGGCGGGGCATACACCGGCAGTTGGAGGTGGAATTTCATCTCCGGGTGCCGGGCCTCCCGGAGGGGATAGCCCAGGGCGTCCAGCAGCAGGGGGGCCGGGAAGGCCACCGGCCGCAGGTCTGGGCCCACCAGCTCGATGGGGTCCCCCACAGAGAACTTGTTGCGCAAGGAAGCCAGCGCCAGGCCGTTTTCATCGCAGGACTCCACCACCGCCAGCACCTGCCAGTCCCGGATGTAGCGGGCATCCTCGGTAAACTGCCCTGGCTGGCCGTAGAAGAAGCCGGTGGAGTAGTGCCGGTGGCTGACCTTCTCCACTTCCTCCCGCCAGGCTGGGTCCAGGGGGTGGCCTGCCAGGGCTGCGTCGATGCCGTGGCGGTAGGCCCCGGTAACCACGGCGGCGTAGTAGGCGGACTTGGCCCTGCCCTCGATCTTCAACGAGTCCACCCCCGCCGCAATCAGGTCCGGGAGGTGGTCGATCATGCACATGTCCCGGGAGTTCATGATGTAGGTGCCCTTGCCGTCCTCGTAGACGTCAAAATACTCCCCTGGCCGCTTCTCCTCCATGAGGCTGTACTGGTAGCGGCAGGGCTGGGCGCAGGCGCCACGGTTGGAGTCCCGCCCGGTCATGTAGTTGGACAGGAGGCAGCGTCCGGAATAAGACACGCACATGGCCCCATGGGCAAAGGCCTCTAGCTCCAAGCCCCTGGGGGCCTTGGCCCGGATGGTGGCGATCTCCTCCAAGCTCAGCTCCCTGGCCAGGATCACCCGCTGGGCCCCCAGGTCATGCCAGGCCCGGGCAGCCTGGTGGTTCACCACGCTGGCCTGGGTGCTGATGTGGACCTTCAGGGAGGGGGCGTATTCCTTGGCTAGGGCCAATACCCCCACATCTGCCAGGATGATGGCGTCGGCCCCCGCCTCCTCCAACAGCTGCAGCCATTGGGGGAGGCGTTCCACCTCGTCGTTGCGGGGCATGGTGTTGCAGGTCACGTGGACTTGCACCCCACGGCCATGGCAGTAAGTTACGGCCTGTTTCAATGCCTCTGGGGAGAAGTTCCCTGCAAAAGCCCGCATCCCAAAGACGTCCCCGGCGAGATACACCGCGTCGGCCCCGTAGGCCACGGACATCTCCAACTGCTCCCAGTTGCCGCCGGGAGATAAGAGTTCTAATTTCTTTCCCATCAGTTC
>NZ_JBQILM010000038.1:0-18188 GCF_056797215.1 Evtepia sp. | reverse complement strand
CACGCCAACGCCGAGGAAGGCCTGGGCGCATTCCTGGAGAAGCGGAAGGCAAACTTCCAGTAAGCCACAGCTTCCCTTCGTAACAAAATGCCGCCGTTCCCTTGGAAGGGAGCGGCGGTATTTTCTCTTTTTCCTTGCAAGTCCAAAGGGTTTACGAGGAGAGCAAAACCTATCATGGCGGGAAATGGATGATGTCCCAGCCGGTAGATACTTCTTTGTTTGATGATTTTATCCGGCTTTTGGGGATCAAAAGGAGGCCGAATAGGAAGTAAGGGGTTAAGTGCTTGGCAGGGGGGATGCGCTGGAAGGGTGCTCTGTTTTGCGTTTAGACAAAAGGGAGACCGTCTCCACATGCCCCGCCCTAGGGAACAGGTCCACCGCCTCCGCTCGCCGCAGCACGTACCCCCGCGCCGCCAACAGCTTCACGTCCCGGGCCAGCGTCCCCGGGTCGCAGGACACGTACACCACCCGCTCCGGCGACATGTCCACAATGGCGTCGATCACCTGTTCTGAAATCCCCTTCCGGGGTGGGTCCACACAGATTACCTCCGGCCGCAGCCCCCGCTGGGCCAGCAGGGCAGCCGCTTGGCCTGCATCGGCGCAGAGGAACTCCGCGTTGGATATCCCATTGCGCGCCGCGTTCCCCTTGGCGTCCTCCACCGCCTCCGGCACCACCTCCGCCCCGATGGCCCCCTTGGCCTGCCGGGCCATGGCCAGGGTGATGGTACCGATGCCACAGTAGAGGTCCAACACCGTCTCCTCCCCGGTGAGCCCCGCCAGCTCCAAGGCCCGGCCGTAGAGGAGCTCTGCCTGGTCCCGGTTCACCTGGTAGAAGGAGGGCACCGACAGCCGGAAGGACAGCCCACAGAGGGTATCCTCCAAAAAGTCCTGTCCCCAGAGCAACCGCTGCTCCTTGCCCAGGATGACGTTGGTGCGCTCTAGGTTGCTGGACAGCACCACCCCCACCAGCCCCGGCTCCGCAGCCCGGAGGGCCGCCACCAGGGCAGCTTCCTGGGGGAGCTTTTTCCCCTTGGCCACCACGGCGCACAGGGACTGCCCCGCCCGGTTCACCCGGACATAGAAGTGCCGCACCAACCCCCTGTGGCTGGCCTCGTCATAGGCCGGGACCTGATGGGCCTCCATCCACCCCTTGAACGCCTCCCGCAGGCGGGTGGCAGGGAGGGGTTGCAGGAGGCAGTCCGGGGCGTCCACCACATCGTGGCTCCGGGCCCGGTAAAAGCCCACCTGGGGCCCCTGGGCCACAGGGAACTGGATTTTATTGCGGTAACGCTCTGGCTGGGCCGCACCGTGGATGATATCCACCGTCCCCTCCCAGCCGCCAATGCGCCGCAAGGCATCCTCCACCCGCTGGCGTTTATAGCGCAGCTCCTCCTGGTAGTCCATGTGCCGCAGGGCGCAGCCGCCGCATTTGGGGTACTGGGGGCAGTCGGGGGCCTGCCGGTGGGGGGAGGGCTCCAACACCTCCGCCACCCGGCCCCAGGCGGCGTGCTTCCCCACCTTCAAGAGCTGCACCCTGCACAGCTCCCCAGCCAGCGCCCCCTTGACGAACACTGCCTGTCCCTCCAAGTGGGCCACCCCTTCGCCACTGCTGCCATAGCCCTCTATCCGCAGGGAATATACCTCATTTTTCTTTGCCATGTCCCAGGCCCTCTTTCTCTCAACTGTTCTCTCGGTAAACTGCCGCCAACGCCTGGAACACAGGCAGGAAGCTTTCGCAAATCCTTTGGGCGATCTCCCTTGCCGTCTCCTCCTTATAAATATGGGAGGTCTGGTTGCGTGCGTCCAGGATGGCCACCCAGGCCAATTCCTCCTGGACCAACCCGGCGGAAAACGCCTCCTTCAGCACAGCCTTGGGCGTCCCCCGCGGCTCAGCCCCCTGGTCCTCCAAGTATTCCTTCAAAGACTTCCAGGCCAGCTCCGTGGTAAATTCAAAGCGCTGGATCAGCCCGTCCTGATACAGGCTATTGTCCCGCTGGGCCTGGTACATCCCCACCGCCTCCTGAAGGCGTTCCAGTGCCCACAGATAGTTCGTCATCTTGTTCATAGAGCGTCACCCCGTCCCGTTGGATATTGTCAAGCAGGGCCGGGTCCAATCCCGGCGTTACGTGTACAAGGTCGAATTTCAACAAAGTGGGAAGCTCCTCCGCCTCCCACCAAAACAGGCTCCGCTGCTCCGCCGGCATTCCATAAATGGCCAAGTCTATGTCGCTGGTGGGCCTGTGGTCTCCACGGGCCCGGGAGCCAAAGAGCACCAGCTTGTGCGCCCCGTGCTTCTCCGCCAGGGCGGAGAGCTGCGTATATAACCTCTGGTCCATGGTTCATCCCCTTATAAGATCTACCTTAGTATAGCACACCCCGGTGGAAAAATCCACCGGGGTGTGTTCTCTCGTATTGCTTCCCTCACCGCTCCATAAAGCGGGAGAGGAATTCCTTGGTTTCGTCCCGCTGGGGGTTGACGAAAATCTCCTGGGGGCCGCCCTCCTCCCAGATTACGCCCTCCCGCATGAACACCACGTGGTTGGACACGTCCCGGGCAAAGGCCATCTCGTGGGTCACCACCAGCATGGTGAGGCCCTCCCCCGCCAGGCTGCGCATGACGGTGAGCACCTCCCCCACCATCTCCGGGTCCAGGGCGGAGGTGGGTTCGTCGAAGAGGAGCACCTCCGGGTCCATGGCCAGGGCACGGGCGATGGCCACCCGCTGCTTCTGGCCCCCGGAGAGCTGCCGGGGCTTGGCGTTGATGTAAGGGGTCATGCCCACCTTGTGGAGGAATTGCAAGGCGGTCTCCTTGGCATCCTTCTCCTGCCGCTTGAGCACCTTGGTCTGTCCCACCATGCAGTTTTGCAGCACGGTCATGTTGCTGAACAGGTTGAAGTTCTGGAACACCATGCCCACCTTGGAGCGGTAGGCGGTGGGGTTCACCCCCCGGGCAGCCACGTTCTCCCCGTGGAAGAAGATCTCCCCCTTGCTGGGGGTCTCCAAGAGGTTGATGCACCGCAGGAGGGTGGACTTGCCAGAACCGGAGGCCCCGATGATGGAGGTCACGTCCCCCTTCTTCACGGTGAAGTCGATATCCCGCAGCACCTCATGGGAGCCAAAGGACTTGGAGAGGTGGTTTACTTGCAGCACAGCGTCCATATTACCGTTCCTCCTCCTTCTTCAAGCTCCGTTCCAGGGCCTTTTCCGGGGTGTGGGGATGGGAATAGGTCCCGGCGGCCAGGGTGAGCTGGTCGGCTTGGACCAGCTCATAGTTGTCGTCCCCGTCCAGCTTCTTCTCCAACCACCGCAGCAGGATGGAGGAGATCAGGGTCATGGTGAGATAGCCGATCATCTCAATGGTGGCGGAGGGGAAGTACATCAGGTTGATGCCCACCACGCTCCGGTGGGTGGCAAAGAACTCCACGAAGCCGATGATGAACATCACGGAGGTGTCCTTCAGGTTGATGATGAAGTTGTTGCCGATCTGGGGGATGATGTTGCGCAGGGCCTGGGGCAGCACCACGTTCACCATGGTCTGCACGTGGGTCATGCCGATGGCCTTGGCCCCCTCGGTCTGGCCGGGGTCGATGGAGATGATGCCCCCCCGGACGGATTCGGCCATATACGCGCCGGTGTTGATGGACACCACCAGCAGTGCCGCCATCCACATCCCCGTGTTGCCCTGGAAGGGCTGGACGCCGCTGAAGTAGGGGATGCCGTAAAAGATAAACACGGCCTGGAGGATCATGGGGGTCCCCCGGAACACCTCCACATAGATGCGCACCACCACACGGATGAGCTTGAGGAAGAAGCGCTTGACGATGTTGTCGCTTTTACTGTAGGGGATGGTATTCAAAATGCCGCACAGCAGCCCGATGAGGCAGCCGATGAGGGTGGCGGCCACGGCCAGGAGCAAGGTCCGCCGGATGCCCACCATATACTGGCCTGACCAGCCGCCGTAAGCCCCCCAGAGCTTCACGATATCCTCGAAAAGCTGGGTTAACTTCTCCATAAGGTGATGCGCCCCTTTCTATACATATCTCTCGTTTCTTTTCTCTGTAACCAGCGCTATCCGGCCCTGGTCCCAGAGCCGGATAGCCGCTGTGTTCTATCTGTTTTTAGATCTCGGGCTGGATTTCGATGGCGCTCTTCATCAGCGCTTCAAAGTCCTCTGCGGTCATGGTGCCCAGCAGCTTATCCATGGCGTCCTTCAGGCCGGTGTTGCCCTTGAGGACGGAGATGCCGATGTTGATGTCGCCCTCGTCGGCGTCGAAGTTGTCCTCGCTGCCGGTGAAGTCCAGCATCACCAGGTCGGGGTAGGCGGCCACGGCGCCCATGGCGGTGGGCACGTCGGTGCAGATGAAGTCCACGGTGCCGCTCTCCACGGACATAATCATAGCGGGTGCGCTCTCAGCCTGGGTCTGGATCTGGATGTCGGCCTTCTCCGCGGCCTGGGGCAGGAAGGTGTCGTACCAGACAGTGCCGGTCTGGGCGGTGCAGGTGCCCTTGAGCTCGGAGATGCCCTTGATGCTGGCCAGCTCGCTGTCTGCCTTGGTGACGCAGACGATGGAGGCGTAGAAGTAGGGGCCAGCCATGTCCACCTGCTGCATACGCTCCTCGGTCATGGACTGGCCGGCGATGACGGCGTCGATGGTCCCGGCCTGGAGGGCGGGGATGAGGCTGTCCCAGTCGGTGGCGTAGACTTCCAGCTCCCAGCCGTTGGCCTCGCAGATCTTCTTGGCGATCATCACGTCATAGCCGTTGGCGTAGGAGCCAGCGTTGTTGACGATGGGCACCGCGTCGTTGGAGTCGTCGCTCTGCATCCAGTTGTAGGGGGCATAAGCGCACTCCATTCCCACGGTGAGCACGCCGTCCTCCAAGCCCTGAATCTCGGTGGTGGTGGAGCTGTTGGTGTTGTCTTTGGTCTCGTCCTCGGCGGGCTCGCTGGGGGTGCCGCAGGCGGCCAGGCCCAGGGCCATCACCAGGGCCAGGGATAAGGCAAGCAGCTTTTTCATTGGTGAATTCCTCTTTTCATGTTTAATCTGCGCAGTTTGCGCGTTTGACCTCCATATTATATGTTTCACAGGAGGGCTTGTCAAGAGGCGGGAAAAGAAATTGACATATCTGTAAATTCCAGCCCGTCAACCCCGGGGGCTGCCGGTGAAAATACCCTTGTATATCCGTGTATATCCTGTATAAAAGGGGTGGGGCGGGTGTCCCGGGGTTACGCCATGTTCTCCACACCGCTGTTGACAAACCCACTTCCTTCCCTTTATAATAAAATTGCCCCGCAGCCAGCGGGGACAGAAGGTGCGCTGCCATAACGGTAGGCGGGGAAGCCAACTCCTCCGAAAGGGGGTGAGGCATGATGCGGATTACATTACATATCGGGCCGTATACGGTTACGATCATCGTGAAACGCAGAAACCGCCACCCTGGCCGGTGACGGTTTCTATGGTTAATAACGTAGAAACATAAACTAGGCTGAACCGTTTACCGGCAGTGCCCTTCTGCGTCTTATTATATACCGCTGAACGATGATTGTCAAGCCAGCCATTCCCCATAAAACCGCCACACATTCCCCCAGCACAGGGCGTCGATCTCCCGGGGGGTGAAGCCCCCCTGTTCCAGGGCGGTGGTGAGGCGCTCCATGGTGCCGGCGTCCCCCAGCTCCACGGGGGTGTCGATGCCGTCGAAGTCGGAGCCCAGGGCCACAACGTCCAGGCCGCCCACGTCGATGACGTGGCGCAGGTGGCGGAGGATATCCCCGGTGCGGGCAAGGGGGCCGCCGTCCAGGAAGCCTGCGTAGAAGTTCACCCCCACCAGGCCCCCCCGGTCCCCCAGGGCCCGGAGCATTTCGTCGGTGAGGTTCCGGCGGTGGGGGTACAGGGCCCGGCAGTTGGAATGGCTGGCCACGAAGGGGCGTTTTGTCTGGCGGCAGACGTCCCAAAAGCCCTGGTCCCCCAGGTGGGACACGTCGGGGATGATCCCCAAGGCCTCCATCTCCTCTAAAAAAGCGAATCCGGTCTCTGTTAGCCCGCCCTGCTGTCCGTTGGGGTGGGCCAATTCATTTTCATAGTTCCAGCTGAGGGTGAGCATCCGCACCCCCAGGCGGTACAGGGTGCGCAAGTGGGACAGCTTCCCCTGGCAGACGCCCCCCTCCTCCACGGTGAGGACGGCGGCCAGCTTCCCCGTCTCCTGGGCCCGGGTCAGGTCCCTTGCGGAGAGCACGGGGTGGAGCCAGTCCCGGTTCTCCTGGACCTCCTGCCAATAGCGCCGGGCCAGGGCTTGGAGCTCTGACCAGGGGCTGGTGGCCAGGGTTTGGGGGGCGTGGAGGTCCACGAAGAGGGCGAAATTTTGGAGGGTATAGCCGCTGCGGCGGAGTTTCGTCAGGTTGACTTGCAGGGGTTCCCCCTGGCGCAGGGTGGTGGGTTGCCCCTCCCGCTGCTGGTGCAGGAGGCGGGAGATGGTGTCGCAGTGGAGATCGGCGAAGGGCATGGGGATACCTCCTGGTTTAGACAATGGTTTGGTTGGGCTGCCGCCCAAACCTGCCCAGGGCTCCCGCCCTGGACCTGGCCAGAGGCTCTGCCTCTGGACTCCGCCACCTTGGTGGTGTCACGCTGCGCCTGTTCGCGACGCGGTTCTAAGCCCCTCCAACTCCGGCGAACCCATCCGGGCCGCTTTGCGGCCCTCCTTGGGCTTCGCCTGCGCTCCGGGGCTTAGCCCGCTGCTCACGACGGCTCCGCGCTTCGGCTGAAAAAGGTGGACGAAAACTTTAGTCTTTGCCTCCCAGGGGGAAGTGGCAAGCCACTTGGCATCCCTCCACCTCCCGCAGTTCCGGCACCCTCTGGGCACACAGGGGCTGGGCGTAGTGGCAGCGGGTACGGAAGGGGCAGCCCGAGGGCGGTGACAGGGGGCTGGGGACCTCCCCGGCCGGTAGGGGGCCTTCCCGGCGCTGGCGGGGGTCTGGCCGGGGGATGGACTCCAACAGGAGCTGGGTGTAGGGGTGCCGGGGGCGGGTGAAGATGGCCTCCCGGGGGCCCAGCTCACACAGCCGCCCCAGGAACATCACGCACACCCGGTCGGCGCTGTGGCGCACCACCCCCAGGTCGTGGGAGATGAACAGGTAGGTCAGGCCATGGGCTGACTGCAATTCCGAGAGCAGGTTGAGCATTTGGGCCTGGACGGACACGTCCAGGGCGGACACCGGCTCGTCGCACACCAGCAGCCTTGGCCGCAGGGCCAGGGCCCGGGCTAAGCCCACCCGCTGCCGTTGGCCTCCGGAGAGCTCATGAGGATAGCGTCCCAGCAGGGCCGGGGACAAGCCCACCTCCTCCAACAGCGCCCGCCCCCGCTGGGGGCGCTCCTCCCGGGGGCAGAGCTTGTGGATACGCAGGGGTTCCCCCAAAAGCTGCGCCACGGTACGCCGGGGGTTCAGGGCGGCGGCGGCATCCTGGAACACCGGCTGCATCTGCCGCCGCAGGGCCCGGAGGGCCTTGGGGGGGAGGGTGGACAAATCCGTGCCGTCAAAGTACACTTGGCCCTGGGTGGGGGGGAGCAGGCCCAGGAACAGCCGTCCCAGGGTGGTTTTTCCACAGCCGGACTCCCCCACCAGGGCCAAGGTCTCCCCCTCATAAATGCACAGGTTGACCTGGGACACCGCTTGCAGGGGGCCCTTCCGGGTGGGGTGGGTTTTGGATAGGTTGCAGGCTTCCGCCAGGATGGTCATGGGCGGGCTCCTTTCTGGGGGGATGGGGCATCCCCAGCTAAGGTGGGTGGGAAACGGGCCGCTGCTCCCTCCCTACTCCTCGGGGTGGAGGCAGCGGGCCCGGTGGCCTGCCGCCACGGTCTCCAACGCCGGGTGCCTCTCCCGGCAGTCCGCCGTCTCCTTGGGGCAGCGGCCGCAGAAGCGGCAGCCCGGGGGCAGGGCCCCCAGCTCCGGCACCGCCCCGGGGATGGGGGTCAGGGCCCCGCCCTCCAAGGAGGGGATGGCCCGCAGCAGCCCCTGGGTGTAGGGGTGCCGGGGCTGGCGGAAGAGGGCGAAGGTCTCCGCCTCCTCCACGATCTCCCCGGCGTACATCACATACACATAGTCACACAGCTGGGCCACCACCCCCATGTTGTGGGTAATCAGCAAAATCGCCGTGCCCTGGTCCCGGCGCAGCTGGGCCATGAGCTGCAAAATCTGGGCCTGGATGGTCACGTCCAGGGCGGTGGTGGGCTCGTCGGCCAGGAGCAGCTCCGGCTGGCAGGCCATGGCCATGGCAATCATCACCCGCTGCCGCAGCCCCCCGGAGAGCTCCCGGGGATAGGCCCCGCAGCGCCCTGCCGGGTCCGGGATGCCCACCTGCTGGAAGCAGTCCAGGGCCCGGGCCTTGGCTGCCCGGCGGCCCAGGCCCAGATGCAGCCGCAGGCCCTCCGCCACCTGCTCCCCCACCGGGACCACCGGGTTCAGGGAGGTCATGGGGTCCTGGAAAATCATGGAGATGCGGTTACCCCGGAGGCGGCGGAGCGCTTGTTCTGGGCAGCGGCGCAAATCCTGTCCCCAGAAGTCGATGGTGCCTCCCACCACCGCCCCCGGCGGGGGCACCAGCCCCAAAACCGACAGGGCTGTGACGCTCTTCCCGCAGCCGGACTCCCCCACCAGCCCCACAATGGTCCCCTTGGGGATGCGCAGGTCCACCCCGTCCACGGCGGGGAGGGGGCCTTTGGGGGTCTGGAACTGGGTGCGCAGGCCGGTGATGGTCAGGGTATCCATGGGGGTCCTCCTCTGTATTGTTCAAAGCAAATGGCTGTCGTACCGTAGTATAAAGAACGGGCCGCCGAAAACGGCGGCCCGTGTTGCGGTGCATGGAAGCTAACACCCATCCGTTCCTGATAGGCTATGTCAGGGGTTGCTGTAAAAGAACCCCATCTGGTCATACTGGTACTCCAAGGCCTCCCCCATCCGCTCGGCCAGGTACAGGAAGCGGGCGAAGGTTTTCCGGGGGTCCAGGCTCAGGCGGTAGGCGTTGAAGCTGGCCAGGGGGATGTGGTAGCCGTCCTCCTTGGGCGCCTGGCCGTTGAGGAAGGCCTCCGCCGGGAGGAAGTAGAAGTTCTTCAGGAACAGGGCCCCGTCCTCCCCCTGGGCGTAGCCCAGGATGGCGGCGTAGTCAAAGTCCACAGTCTGGAAGCGGTTGGCGTCGCTCTCGTCCCAGAGGTTTTTCATCTGGGGCAGGTAGAAGGGGCGCACCACCACCTGCTGCCGGTCCAAATTGGCCAGCTTTTGGTCCAGGGGGTCCGGGCTCTGGACAAAGGGGGTGCCGTCAGGCCGGGTGAGGGTTACGGCAATCCGGGGCTGGCCGTCCACCGCCGGGGCCAGGGCCGCGGAGAGGGCGTAGGTGGAGGGGAAGTCCTGGTAGCGGTTCAACACCGCCACCGCCGCTTCCGCCAGGGCGGCGCGGTGGGGATTGGGGGGCAGGGCCATCGCTGTGGCCTCCTTCCGTTGTTGATTATTTGCCATAGAGCAGGGCCTCTTGCAGGGCGGTGTAGCTCTCCAAGGCCAGGGCCCCGCTGCTGTCGGGATGGTAGGTGACGCTGCCGTCGGGGGGGACAAATACCCGGCCCTGGGTTTTGAGCATGTAGGGCCGCACGTTTTCCAGCAGCCAGGAGAAGTAATCGTTCAGGGGCACCCCTGCCCGGCGCAGGACCTCCAGCCACAGGAAGGTGCAGCTCTGGTCCTCGTCGGCCTTGGGCTCCGCCTCATAGTTGCTCCAAATCACGTACTCTGTGGTGAGGCGCTCCCGCATGCTGTCCTCGTTCCAGTTGGTGGTGGGCTCCGGGGGGGTGTAGCCCAGGCGGCAGTAGATGTACTCCTCGTCGGTGAGCTTCAGGGAGGGGAGGTGGTCCCCCACAAACACCAGCAGCACCGGACGGTCCACCTGGGAGAAGTACTCCACCAGCCGCCCCAGGGCTGCGTCGGCGTGGTTGAGGCTGTGGACCAAAGAGTCCACAATCTTCAAGTCCTCCTGGTTCAGCTGGCTGCACCGGGCGGGGAAGCCGGAGCTGTCCTCATACTTCCCGTCGTAGTAGGGCTGGTGGTTCTCCATGGACAGGCCGTAAATCATACAGGGCTTCTGGGTGTTCCGCTTCTCGTAGTGGTGGATAATCTCGTTGACCAGGCTGTCGTCAGAGATGTAGATCCCGGCCATCTCCGGCTCGGTGGTGAAGTCCCGGTCAAAGATCACCTTGTCAAAGCCGATGGCGGGGAAGTTGTCCCGGCGCTCAAAGAGCTCGTCGTTGTAGGAGTGGATGGCGGTGGTGGAATAGCCTGCCTTTTTCAGGGCCCGGATGGTGGTGGGGAGGGTCTCATATAGGTCATCCTCTAGGGTACACAGGGTGTCCCCCTCCTTGAGCAGGCCGCTGGAAAGGCAGGTGAACATCTCCATCTCCACGTTCCCGGTGCCGCCGCCGAAGGTGTTGGAATAAAAGCGGCCGTTGGTGCCCTCCTCCGCCAGGCGGTGGAACACCGGCAGGGGGTCCTGGGTGAATTTCAGCTCTTTGAGCCGGGTGATGTCAAAGAAGCTCTCGGAGGTGATGAAAATGATGTCCGGCACCTCTTCCAGGGCGCAGGGGGTGGGTTGGGCGGCGTCCTCCACCACCCGCTGGGCCAGGGCTTGGAGCTGCTCATTGGCCTCCCCCCGGCCGGCGGCCTGGCGGTGGACCCAGGCGGCGTACAGCCCCAGCACCACGCCGCTCTCGTCGTTGCGCTCCATCTGGTCCACGCAGTCCCGCTCCAAATAGCTGGCGGCGGCTTGCAGGGGGCCGGGGAAAAAGGCGGAGACCAGCACCGCCAAGCTCACCAGGGCCATAATCAGGCCCTTTTTCCAGGAGAGGTGCCAGGTCTCCTTCCGCCGCAAGGTCTCGGTGAGGATGGCGGCCACCACGATGCCGGAAATGGTCAGCAGGGTGGGGATGAGCTGTTCTGTGGCAAAGCCGGTGATCTCCCCCAGCTTGCCTACCATGGAGAAGTCGCTCAGCTGCAGGGGTGCCCCGGTGATGTCGTATTTGATGCGGCTGGACACCGCCACCCCCATGAACAGCCCGACCTCTGGGATAAAGGCCCAGAACAGGCGGCGGATGAGGCCGTACAAGGCCAGGCTGGCGCAGGAAAACAGCAGCCAGAACAGCCCCACGGCCCCCAGGTGCCCCAGCATCCAGGGCAGGGGCTTCCAGAGGCTTTGGAGCCAGACCACTTGGCTGGCGTAGAGGGTAATCAGCGGGGCCACCAGGAGGCTGGTGAGGGTGAAGGCCACCGGATGGGTGGGCTTGGCGCTGAGCCGGGCCCAGAGGGCCTGCCAGCCGCGCCGGAGTTTGCCCGGCGCCTGTTCCCCTTGTAGGGCCTCCTCCGGCTGCTGTTCCGGGGCGGCGGGGGCCTCTGGGACAGGGAGCACGGTATGGACTTCCGGGGCGGTCTCTGTGGGGGCGTGTAGGGACATATCGCTTCCTCCCATCTGCCGCAGTGCCGGCGGCAGGGTTTTCAATCTAAAGTCGATGCTTCCCTATTATAATCGAAAGTTGTCATTTGCGCAAGAACGCCTGAGGGAACTTGATTTGGTAGGTTTACCAATCTTGACGGGGTGTTTTCGGTTATCCACACAAAGGGGACAAAAAGGAGGGGTGGGGGAGGGGGCATGCTTCCAGATACAACCCTCACCGCCCCAGCCGCAGCTTTAAGGCGGTGGAGAGGCTGTCCACCATGGTTTTCACCACCCGCATTTTGCTGGCCCCGCCCTTGTCGTCATAGTGTAGGGTAAAGGGCACCTCGGCGAAGCGGCAGCCGCAGCGGTGGAGCTTATACAACAGCTCCATCATACAGGAAAAGGTCTGGCGGGTGATGAGCTTGTCCCCGTAGCGTGCCGCCGCCTTTTCCAGGGCGGCGCGGGTGTAGAGGCGGTAGCCGCAGGTGTAGTCCCGGACCCCGGGGACCCGGAGGACCAGGGTGTAATAGAGCCGGGCGCAGTCGCTGAGGAGCAGGCGGATGGGGGGGACCCCGTGGGTCTGCGCCCCCTTCTGGTAGCGGGAGGCAATGACGCAGTCCGCCCCCTTTTCCAGGGCGGTGAGCATGGGGTGGACATAGGCGGGCTTATGGGTGTTGTCCCCGTCCATGACGCACATCAGGTCCCCGTCCTTGGAACGTTGGAGGAAATCCTTTACGGCGGTGTCCAGCACACCCCCCAGGTTCCGGTTCACCTGGTGGGCAATCACCCGCACCGCGGCGTGCTCCGCCGCCAGGCGGGTGATGAGGGGGAGGGTGTTGTCGGTACTCTTGTCGTCCACAGGCACCAGCTCCAAGAGATAGCCCCGGGCTTCCAGGGCGGGGGCCTCCTCCAACCAAAGGGCCGTGAGGGCCTCGATGTTCTCCGCTTCATTATAGCAGGGCAGGTATGCAATCAATTTATTCATGGGCGTCCTTCCTCTCCTTTCTCCTGAGCTGGGCATAGAGGACTTTCCGGGCAAAGTACATGGCGAAGAAGGGCACCACCACGGACACCCCCTTGCTCACCAAAAAGGCAAACCACTCCGGGCAGGATACGATGAGGGAGTGGTGGGTGACGGTGATGAGCACATCCGCCAGCACCAGCCCCCCTAAGAAGGTGCTGAAGTAGATGAGGAAGGAGGGCATGCTATAGTTGGCCTCAAACACCCGCTTGGAGGCCAGCACATACCCCAGCAGGAACCCCGCCACCACGCCGATGGTATTGGCCAGGGTGATGTTCAGCCCCGCCTTGTTGTACAGGGCCCAGACGATGGCCACGTCCAGGATGGTGGAAAGGACAGAATAGAACAGGTATTCAAAGAGCCTGTGGAATTTATGGATCAGTTTCTTGAGCACGTCCATCCGCTCACCTCATTTCGTAAATGGTACACAGCCCGTTTTCCGCCGCCACGGGGCAGTGCTGGTCCAGGTAAGCCTGGTAGCGCCCGTCGTCCTGGGGGATACCGGCGCCGATGACCACAAAGTAGTCCGCCCCCTGGTCCCGGCGGCTTTGGAGGTCGGCGGCGGGGTCTGGGGCGCCCCCCTCCGGCAGGAGGACCCGGAAGCCGTGGCGGTCGGCGGCGTTGATGTACACCGGGTCCGCCCAGGCCACCGCCAGCACGTCCCCCTTCTGGGTAGTGGCTTGGATCAGCGCCCCCACCGCCTGGATGTCCTGGTTCACCTGGGTGAGCTGGTGCCAGCGGGGGAGGCCGGTGTAGGCGGTCAGCGCCACCACCAGGGCGGCACAGGCCAGGCCCAGGGCCCTCCTTTGGGCAAAGAGGCTTTGGAACAGCAGGGCGCACAGGGCCGCCAGGGGTGGGGCCATGAAGATCAGGTAATAGCCAAACTGGATCACCACCACAATGGTGGCCCATTCCAGGGCAAAGGCCAGGGCCCAGACGCTGAGGAAGTGTGCCCGTTTGTAGAGGGCCAGGGCAAAGCCCACCGCCCCAGCCAGCAGCACCCCCCAGCCGAAAAAGAGGGGCAGCTCCCGCCAGAAGAAGGCTAGGCCCTCCCGGGTGAACAGGCCCAGGATTTTTGTGGAAAAGATGTGCTTGGTGGCGATGCCGTCCACGAAGCTGATGGTGGCCACCTGGGAGGCGTAGGTATAGTAGAGCAAGGGCAGGCCCAGGGACAGCAGGCCGTAGCCATAAAACCCCTTGGCTTTGAGGCAGCCCTTCCCCAGCTTCCACCAGAACACCGCCAGCACCAGGAGCCCCACAAACAGCACCGGGGTCTTTTCCATAATACCCAGGGCGGTGAAGAGGGCGGAGCAGTACAGCGACGGCCCGTGGCCGTCCTGGAACCAGCGCAGGAGGAAGTACACGCCCCCGCAGTAGAAGAACAGGGCGCAGGACTCTGGCATGATGGCCCGGCTATACAGCAGGCAGATGGGCAGCAGCAGGTACACCAGCAGGCCCCCCAGGGCAGGGAGGAAGCTTACAAAGCGCCGGAGGATGCCGTAAAGGAAGGCCGCCGACCCCAGGAAGCACGCCAAGCCCAGCACCCGGGGCACCAGGGGGGTGGGGCCGGTGAGCTGGAAGAGCAGGGCGGAGAGGTAGGGGACCAGCTGCAGCTCCAACTGGACTACGATGTCGGCGGTGCCGTCGTAGTTGAATTGGGGGCGCAGGGGGTGCATGCTGTACTGGGCATAGTTTACGGCCACGCTATAGGTGTCCCCCTGGCGCCAGGTGTCGTAGCCCTCCCAGGGGGCGTTTTGCAGGGTGGGGGCTTGCAGGAGGACGTAGAGCAACAAAAGAAGGGCGACAGCGCCCCGCTCTATCGCCTTTCTTCTTGGAATGGATGCTATCTGATTTTTTTTCATGGAGACGCCTCGTATTTCTTTTACTTATAAAATTCCAGTTTTAGTGTACTGGAAAGCGCCCCGGGTGTCAAGAGAATTTGAGGATTTTGCGGGAAAGGGGGAGGATGGTTAGAAAAAAACATCGTGCCGGCATCAGCACGATGTTTTGCGCTTTCCTATTTTGCGTCCTCCAATGGCACCAGCAGCTTTCAGCGGGTGCCGATTTGGGAGACTTCGTCAGTTGCTTCCATCTTCTTGGGGTCTCTCCCGGTCGCCTGCCAATTCTGGGAACACCAGCGACAGGTCAATGGTACAGCCTTCTAGGACGTTGACCCTTACGCTATCCCCCGCCTCGCCATAGTCCATGGCACTATAACGCCCATCCTCCAAAAGAAATACTTGTACAGACCTTGCATCTGGGTCTACCAACCAATATTCCCGGACGCCAGCACGCTGGTAGAGCTTAAACTTAGTATAGCGGTCGTGGCGCTGGGAGGAAGGGGAGAGGACTTCCATCACCAGATCCGGTGCACCTTTGCAGCCCAGGTCGTCCAGTTTATTTTGGTCGCAGACGACAGTGATATCCGGCTCCACCAGGGTGTCCACATCCTCCGCAGAATCTTCGTCCTTCTCGAAGAGCCGGACGCCAAAGGGGGCAGGGTAGACTTCACAGTTTTTCCCTTGGAGAAAATTCCCGATCTGCCGGTTGAGCTCAGAAACAGCCCGTTGGTGTGTTCTCTTTGGCGGGGCCATCATCACCGGATATCCGTCGATCAACTCAATGCGCTCCTGTTCCTCCCAAGTCAATACGTCAGCGAAGGTATAGGTTTGCCTTTCTTGCGCCAATGCCATCATCATCGCTCCTTTCCCACGCTGTATACTTTCCCCTATAGTATACACCTTTTCCTCGCCTTTTTCAAAAGAAACTCAGCCCAGCAAGCGCATCAACAGCTCTGTCACAAACACCACCGCGCAGCAGGAGACCGCCACCCGAAACAAGCTGGCCCCAAACCACGCCGCAACAATGCCCACAATCAGGGCCAGGGCCCCGGAAATGGGGCTTTGGGTGGCCTCCAAGATGGCCGGGAAGGTCATAACCGCCAAGGTCACGTAGGGCACGTAGTACAAGAAGGATTGCAAGAAGCGGTTTTGGATTTGATGGCGCAGCAGCACCAGGGGCAGCACCCGGATGGCATAGCTTACCAGGGCCATGACCAAAATGTAGAGGTAGATGTGATATGTCATTGCGCCTCGTCCTCCTTTTTCTCCTCCTCCTTGTGGGGGAACAGTACAGCGGCCACAGTGGAGATCACCACGGTGAGGAGGATGGTTTTCGTCCCGCTGGAAATGGCGGCCAGGGCGGGCAGGTGGTAGGCAACATAGCTCACCACAAAGCAGATGGTCACCAGCCCGGCAATTACCTTATCCTTCCGGGCGGCGGGTACGATCACCGCCAGGAACATACCGAACAGGGCGACACTCAGGGCGCTGATCACCCGCAGGGGCATCAGGTTCCCGGCGATGCAGCCCAGGGCGGTGCCCACAGCCCAGAAGGGCGCCGCCGACAGCACCGCGCCGTAGGTGTAGTATGGATGCAAATAGCCCTCTCTGGAAATGGCAATGGCAAAAAGTTCGTCGGTGATGTCATAGGCCATCAGGGGACGGTGGTACCAGGGGCAGTCCGGGTGCATCCGCTGGCTCATGGCGCAGCTCATCAGCAGGTAGCGGGCGTTGGCTACCAGGATCATAATCGCCATTTCCAGATAGGTGCTGCCAGCGGCGATGAGGGTAATCCCTGCATATTCCCCGGCGGAGGCGTTGGTGAGCAGGCTCATAAGGAAGCCCTGGAAGGGGGAGACCCCGGCATTTTTAGCCGTGATTCCCAGGGAGAAGGCCACCGCAAAGTAGCCAAGGCCGATGGGGAGTCCGTCCCGGAGCCCTTGGCGGAACACGTCCATCGTTTCTGCTTTTTTTAAGGAATATGGATTTTCACGCATGTTGTAACAACCTTTTTATTAGAAGGATAGCAAAAAGACCTTGAATCGTTTCCGATTCAAGGTCTTTTTGGAGCTGCTATCCAGATTTGAACTGGAGACCTCATCCTTACCAAGGATGCGCTCTACCGACTGAGCTATAGCAGCGAATATGGCGACGCGGAAGGGACTTGAACCCTCGACCTCCGGCGTGACAGGCCGGCGTTCTAACCAACTGAACTACCGCGCCATATTGGCAGGGGCAGAAGGACTTGAACCCTCGGCACGCGGTTTTGGAGACCGCTGCTCTACCAACTGAGCTATACCCCTATGTGGTGGGCCTTCACGGACTCGAACCGTGGACCGACCGGTTATGAGCCGGTTGCTCTAACCAACTGAGCTAAAGGCCCATATCCGGTTTCGTTATATTGGCACTTGGTTTCCCAAGGTTTTGAACAGATGGCGCCTCCTGTAGGGCTCGAACCTACGACACCGCGGTTAACAGCCGCGTGCTCTACCGACTGAGCTAAGGAGGCGTATGGGGGAGAGCCGAGCCTGTTCGGCTCTCCCATTTGTGTTGGCGTTACCTATTTTCCCGGTTCGTCTCCAAACAAGTATTTTCGGCGCGAGTGAGCTTAACTTCCGTGTTCGGGATGGGAACGGGTGGACCCTCACCGCAATCAACACCAACTTACTTTTTCTTGAAAGAAAAAGTAAGCAAAAAGAACTTTGCGCTGGCTCCCTGGCTACGTCTGTGGGACACAACCACTTTGAGAACCTCTTTGGGATATTCTGTGCAATCCTTACGAACGGCACACTGTCATCACAAAGACCTGCGATACGCTCAGTTTTTTATCTCGCTTCTTCTTCAAGAAATCGTGTTTTGAGAGCCTGCACCCTCAAAACCGAACAAAGCAAACCAAAGCAATGGGAACAAGTGCCTGCATAAATTGTCACTCGAACCTGAGCTAATCAGGTCAAGCCCTCGGCATATTAGTACCGGTCAGCTACATACATTACTGCACTTCCACCTCCGGCCTATCAACGACATAGTCTACGTCGTGCCTTACTCCATGAAGGATGAGAGATCTTATCTTAGGGAGAGTTTCACGCTTAGATGCTTTCAGCGTTTATCTCGTCCGCACTTAGCTACCCTGCTATGCCGTTGGCACGACAACAGGTGCACCAGAGGTGCGTCCATCCCGGTCCTCTCGTACTAAGGACAGCTCCCTTCAAATCTCTTACGCCCGCAACAGATAGGGACCGAACTGTCTCACGACGTTCTGAACCCAGCTCGCGTGCCACTTTAATCGGCGAACAGCCGAACCCTTGGGACCGAATTCAGCCCCAGGATGTGACGAGCCGACATCGAGGTGCCAAACCTCCCCGTCGCTGTGGACGCTTGGGGGAGATCAGCCTGTTATCCCCAGGGTAGCTTTTATCCGTTGAGCGATGGCATTTCCACTCACATACCACCGGATCACTAACTCCAACTTTCGTTACTGCTCGAGCCGTCACTCTCGCAGTTAGGCTGGCTTACGCGTTTACACTCATTGCACGATTTCCGTCCGTGCTGAGCCAACCTTTGAGCGCCTCCGTTACCTTTTAGGAGGCGACCGCCCCAGTCAAACTGTCCGCCTAACAGTGTCCCCCGACCGGATTCACGGCCGCAGGTTAGAAACCCAGCAATCCAAGAGTGGTATCCCAAGGATGACTCCATACTGCCTGACGACAGTACTTCCCAGTCTCCCACCTATCCTGTACATGAATTACCGAATTCCAGTATTAAGCTGCAGTAAAGCTCCATGGGGTCTTTCCGTCTAGTTGCGGGTAACTGGCTTCTTCACCAGTACAACAATTTCGCCGGGTGGGCTGTTGAGACAGCGCCCAAATC
>NZ_JBQILM010000037.1:0-18245 GCF_056797215.1 Evtepia sp. | reverse complement strand
ATTCTTGATCCCCGAACGTCGCTGCCCCCGCACCCACGACCATGACAGATAAGAGCATGGCGAGGGTGAGAACCAGGGTCAGCACCTTCTGCTGGTTGCATTCCGCTCATGGGGAAAAAACTTAGGGCGTACCTGACGGCACGCCCTAAAAATTACCCTTCCAGAAAAGGAAATTCCTGGAATGCATAATAAAACAAGATATACTATATAAAATGAAAGATTACCCACTGAAGATGGCCCCAAAAGAAGGCCTCAAAATGACGCGGGCTTCTGGGGATGAGCCCCCCTGCGGCCAGAGACACGACCACCCCGGCCAAGAGGCCGGGGTGGAACGCAGTGGTTAGGAGAGGGGGTCCTCGTTGACATAGACCTCCACATAACCGACGTATGTATGATCTTCCGCGTCAAATTTGATGGTGTGCTCACCGGGGAGGGCGTTGTTCACCACAAGGATATAGGTCTCACCAGGGGGGATCACAAAAATGTGGGGGTCGATATCATCCCGGTAGCGAACAAGGACCTGTGCGAAGACAGTGTTTTCGTTGTGTGCTTCCAGGATGTAGGAGGAGCATTCCTCTGGGTGATCCCAGGTGCTATCCTTCGGGTTGAAGTCATCTGTCAATATAATGGGAATATCTGGAATATTCTCGTGGGAAAACTCCTTAGGGTTTGTATAAACGGTTGCAATTTCTGGACTTTCCGCCGTGATGATGTAAAATAAACCAAAGCCGACCCCCACCAAACAGACAGCAATCAGAGCCAGACAGAGCTTCATTTTTAGGGACATGGGGTGATACGGATGGTCTTCTTGTAGAGCTGCTGCAAATGCTTCTGGGGAACCTATCGCCGTGACGAGGGTTTCATAATCCGCTTCAGGGTGATCGTCCAGAACCAACGCTACTGTACTATAAAATTCCTTCAGCACGCTCCTTTTCTGTTTGCGCCCACGCAGCAACGGCTTCAGGGCACGTGCATATTGTTGAACTGCCGGATTATCCATGGCTCTCATCTCCAAATAAAATTTTGTCAATCCCTTCGCAGAAGCTACGGTAAATTTCCAAGAGTTCTTTGAGATAAACAAGGCCCTTCTCGGTGAGTTTGTAATATTGCCGGCGGCGGCCGTCTGGGGCGACGCGTTTTTTGGCGTCCTCCAAGTAACCGGCCTCGGTGGTGCGGTAAATGACGGAGTAGGGGAACATCACGTCCACCGACCCCTGGCTGCGGATGCGCAAGAGTTCTGGGAGTTCCCCGATATAGTGCTCCCCTTCAGAAAAAAGGAAAAGGACCAGCAACTCTGTGAGCGCTTTTTTTAAGTTTTCTTCCAGTCCAGTGGTCTGTTTTTCATCACGTTTTTTCACAGTGATTCCGCCTCTATCCAAAAATTTATCATATTATACCACAAGAAAGGAGATTAAATCAAGGGAAAATAAAAATCTTTCTTGAAAACATTTGATTGACACGAAATGGATTGGATGTTATACTAAAAAAATAAAAAGTATAGGGAAAGCCCTATACTAATGTATATTGCGCAAGGAAAGGAGTCTTAAAATTATGAAACCTTGGAAGAAGTTTTTGTGCATGGGTTTGGTGGTGTGTGCTTTGTCCATGTCTTGTATGGCTGGCGCGGCGGAAGCCGCTGTGGAAGACGCCCCAGCTTTGGTGAAGGCTGGAAACAGTGGGTCAGAGATCACGCCTATGGTAACACGGTATGTCCTTCGCAATGTAGCAATTACGAGCAGCGGGAGGACATGGAGGCAGGCAAATAGTGACAAAGCATACGCCATCACTGTGAACAATACCACAAACCAGCAGATGAGGGTGACGGTAACCGGTGGGAGCCCCACCACGTTTTATGTTCCGGCCAACAGCAGCAGATCAGTGACCAAAAACAATGCTGTCAGTGGAAGCTATACGGTTTCGTTTAGTACATCCAGTGGAGCGTTGAGCGGTACGTTCAGCGTGATGGCATCTGATGACAGCATTATGTGAGAGCATCCTGTTAAAAACTTTCCCGATATTAAAAAACAAAACAATGCCCCTGACGGAAAACGTTGGGGGCATTGTTTTGTATAAAATAAAAACGAGAAAAACAATAAACTAAATATTGACAAATAATATACTGTGTGGTATTGTATGAACAGGAGGAAAAAACAATCACGGAAAGGAGGAGAGTCCCATGTGGAGAAAAACTACGTAGAAGTAGAAACAGAGACGCCTAATAGGAGGAACACATTATGAAGACAAGAAAAAGCATCCTGGCATTTATGGCTGTGTTGGTACTATCTCTGCCTATGGCTTTCGCAGTTGGACCGACGGATATGGGGAGCATTGGAAGCAGTGGCGATGTAGGTGTAATTGAACCACCCGACAAATATCATGCGCCTCCTCCGTCGTATGATCCCAATGTAGATAGCCCGAATTGGTCGTCTGGTTCTGGTTCGACACACCAGTTTATTGTTGAAAAATCAGTAGCGATTTTGAATAGGAGTTTTTATGGACTCCCTGTGAGCAACTACGGGATGGTACTTAAAGCGGGTGCTGACTGGCCAGACACATCGGAATCAGACGGGATTACATTCGCGGGACATTTCTATGACCCTGATAAACAAGCGTCCTACACGGGTAATACATCCGCAAAAGATCGACTGGTTGGTTGGTACACTAAAGCTGTGTCGACATACAAGTCGGGGGACACTGTAACTGGTATGTCATATTTGGGACGTGCATTACACTATGCTGCGGATTTGAGTACCCCCCATCATGCTGCGAATAAAATAGCACTTGGTTCGCACCACACAGCCTATGAAGATTGGGCGAGAAATAATCAGACGAAATATGTTGTATCAAGCACTACGTCGTCGACGTATACTTGGGCGAGAAATACTACTGTAGCAAATATGGGGCATAATTTTGCGATAAATGCGAAAGCCCTTATCAATGATGCAAATAGCGGGACAGAAAGTGGATATGCGGCGGCAACTGCCATAGCGTTACCAAAAGCACAAAGAAACTGTGCGGCAATTTTGTACAAGTTCTGGGTTGATGTTGGTCTGATTGCCTGAATGGCGCACCATTGTCACAAGAAAAACAGACAGCTCCCACTTGGGAGCTGTCTGCTTTCATCAACTTCCACCAAAATCCCGAAAAAAAGTGAAAACGCGCCGAAAATTTTTGCATTTATCCTAAATTTCTGATATAATCAAAAAAGAAGGAATCCGCTTACGACCCAGAAAGGGGGAGCAGAGATGGATCAAACAACAAAGAATATGCTCATGATTTTTGTTGCACCTGTTATCGTGGGGCTAATCATCCGCTTTCTTTTAGGAAAGAGGAAAAAGGGGTACTTGCTTTCGATTTTGAGTGCCCTTGCCGCCGGTGCGCTGTGGGCTTATGGCCTCAACATTGAAACAGGGGGGAACGAAATATATGGCATCCGTGCCCTTATGGTATCGAGTTTCGCAGTGGGGTCCATTCTGGCTGAGGTATATTTTGTGTTTCGGTATTTGTTCCAACGGCACATGAAGGGGGCGACCAAGGGAAAGGTGATCAGAATGGCCGCCTTGGCGACTGCCTTGGTCTGGATTTTCCTTGCACTCTTCCTGTCCTACCGTTACAACAACCGCGGCGCGGTGAGCCCAGACTTCACCCTGGACTACGGCACAGATACCAGCTACACGCAAGAGGAAATCGACGCGGCGGCGAAGGAGCTCAAAAAAGACTTCAAACGGTCTTACACGGGGTGTACTCTGGAAAGCTTGTGCTATTCCGGTGATCAGTCAGAGCAGGCGCAGCAGCACTATGGCACGGCTCAGGGAATCGGATTTTTGGGTTCTTGCAGCTATGATGCGGATTGCGACGACTACTCTGGTGCACCAACGGAGTGGAGCTGGTTTCTGATCCGGGATGAGGGCGGCGAATGGCAGGTCATAGACGCAGGGCCAAAATATGAGTGGGGCTGAGGCCTCTGGCTAGTCCCTTAATTCCGAAAAACCAGAGACTTCATCCAAAAGGGAAACCGCCTACCACCTGAAAGGGGGAAACGAAGATGACACCCATAGTATTCATGATTTTTTACGTCCCCATTTTCGTGGGCCTAATCGTCCGATTTTTGATAGGAAACCGGAAAAAGGGGTATTTGCTTTCGGTTGTGGGTGCCCTTGCCGCCTGTGTGGTATGGCTCTTTGTATTGCTCAATGGTAATGGGGCTGAGTATTATGGTTTGCAAGCCGTTATGGTATCCCACTTCGCAGGTGGGTCAATTCTGGTTGAGGTCTATTTCGTCCTGCGGTATTTGTTCCAGCGGAACAAGATAAGTAGAGGACAGAAAGGAGGCAGGAATGAAAAAGTTTATTAGCCGGTATGACTTCACGTTGTTGCTGTGCCTGGTGCTGGTGGGGGTACTGCTGTGGCACATCCAAGACAGCCGGGAGCGGTTCCAGCAATTGGAGGACACCAACCTGGCGATGGCACGGGAAAACAACCGCCTGGCACAGGAGTTGAGCCTAGTGGAGACCAAGGGTCTGCTTCGGGACCATTGGGTGGGCTACAGCGATATAGACGAGAGGGAAAAGACGATCAAGTTTCACTTGACTCTGGTCCCCAGGGCGTATGGCCCGGAGACTCGTGTTTCCGCAGTCTGCAACGGTGAGACCTTGGCGTTGGAATGGGATAACAACGGCACTTACCGCACCACCCTGACCGCCCCCCTGGAGGAGAGCTGCCAGATTACTTCGGTGTCCGTGGCCCAGGGGGAGGAGACCAAGCAGGTGGACATGGCTTGGGAGCTCATGGATTACCAGGACTTCACCCCACGGTTCACTTCCGGAGGGTTTTACCCGGATTATTATGGGTCCGGGGACGAGGATACGTGTCTCGTTGAGGGGATGATTCATCTGGAGAATGCAAAGGGGTATGCTGTCGAGGTGGGATTGGGCAATAACACGGGGACCCTGCGCACACTGGTGGACGGGGAGATCGTGGAGGAAACGCCGGTGAAGTGGGAGGACTTTGGCACGATGTATCGGACGGAACCCAAGATTTCCGTATCTATGGTTCCAGGACAGGTTACCGAATGTGTACTGGTCCTGACCGACGCCCAGGGCCTTGCTTTCCACTATACCGCCTTCCGCTATCAGGCGGAGGAAACCCGGGCGGATTTTTTCCGGGCCCATCAATGTGACATTTCCACCCAAGTATATGGGCCGGGAGGGACCTTGCTCTACACCCTGCCCGGCGACGGCTCGATACCCAATACCGAAGAGGAGGGCATCCAGTGGAAGGGGTGAAAGGGGAGGCAAATGTAAAGTCCATTTTCTTGACGGCTATCTTCTTGTTGGTGCTTTACATCTGTATGAACCCGGAGTGCCTCTGGGGACTATAAGGGGAAAACCCCGGTCATTTCAACCAAGTCCTCCTTGTTTTTTTCCTGCTTTCTAGGGATATGGGAAAAAATGTCACAAAAATTCAAAAATTCGTGACAAACTGTATTGAAAAATGGTATATATTATAGAGGTAAGTAGGGGGACGTGCACCCCCAGCAAGACAAACATACGGAAAGGAACGAAAATTGATGAAGAAAAAGACAGCCGCAGTGCTGCTCACCGGCGCACTGCTCAGCTTGGCCCTGTGCGCCTGCTCCAACCAGGACAGCGGCCAGGGCAGCACCCCCGCCCCCGGCACCGAGGGCAACGGTGAGAGCAAAGCCTCCACCAGCGCCCTGGCCACCATCACCAACAAGGACAAGGACCCCCTGGCCCTGGGCATGACCCAGGCAGAGGTGGAGGCCATCCTTCCCATGGTCAGCGGCAGTGAGAGCGAGGCCATGGGCACCACCTATGCCTACTTTGGCACCGAGCCGGAGAACCAGGTCTATGTGGGCTTCATGGACGGCGTTGCCACCACCCTGTCTGTGGGCGGCAACTTCCAGACGCAGCAGCCCCTGGAGAGCAGCAACTGGTCTCTGGAAGGTGTCACCCTGGGGGCCAAGCGTGCCGACGTGGAAAAGGCCCTGGGCAAGCCCACCAAGGAGGAGCCTGTCCCCATTACCGGCGCCGACGGCGAGACCACTGTGGCTGAGGGCCAGGTGACCTTGCAGTATTATTACGATGCCGACGATAAGCTGATGACGGAAGATACCCAGAACGCCAAGAAGGTGGTGGGCATCCTCCTCAACGGCGACAAGGTGCAGTCCTTCGGCACCTTTACCCTGGTGCAGTCTGCCGCCGCCGCCCCCACCCAGGACGAGGCCCCTGAGGCTGCGGAGTAAGGACGGCCCGCTGGCAGGGCGCACAAAAAGCCCCGGAGAAATTAGCACTGATAGAGTGAAAGTGAAAAAATTTCAAAAAGGGCTTGCATTTTATTTCCCTCAGTAGCATAATAGGCTTAGCACTCAGGCAAGAAGAGTGCTAAGCCTATTCTTTTTAGGAGGCCATATAAAAATGGAAAAGAAGCAATTTAAGGCCGAATCCCAGCGGCTGATGGATCTGATGATCAATTCCATTTATACCCATAAGGAGATTTTCCTCCGGGAGATCATCTCCAACGCCAGCGACGCCATTGACAAGCTGGCCTACCGGGCCCTCACCGACGACCAGGTGGGCCTGAACCGGGACGATTTCCGCATTGTCATCACCCCCAACAAGGACGAGCGGACCCTCACCGTCTCCGACAACGGCATCGGCATGACCCAGGAGGAGATGGAGAACAACCTGGGCACCATCGCCAAGAGCGGGTCCCTTCAGTTTAAGCAGGAGACCGAGGCGGCGGACGACGCGGAAGTGGATGTCATCGGCCAGTTTGGCGTGGGCTTTTACTCTGCGTTCATGGTGTCGGACAAGGTGACGGTGATCTCCAAGGCCTACGGCTCTGACCAGGCCTGGCGTTGGGAGTCCGAGGGCGTGGACGGCTACACCATGGAGCCCTGTGAGAAGGACAGCGTGGGCACCGATGTGATCATGCACATCAAGGAGAACGCCGACGAGGAGGACTTCGACGATTTCATTAAGCCCATGCCCCTGTCCAAGCTGGTGAAGAAATATTCCGACTACATCCGCTACCCCATCCGTATGGAGATGGAGCACAGCCGCCAGAAGGACAAGCCCGCCGACGCCGGGGAGGACTACCAGCCGGAGTATGAGATGGTCAAGGAGTGGGAGACCGTCAACTCCATGGTGCCCATCTGGCAGCGCCCCAAGAGCCAGGTGGAGAAGGAGGACTACAACGCCTTCTACAAGTCCAAGTTCGGCGACTGGGAGGACCCCCTCCTTACCGTCCACGTGGCCGCCGAGGGCAATTTTGAATACAAGGCCCTGTTGTATATCCCCGCCCAGGTGCCCATGAACTACTACTCCACGGAGTTCAAAAAGGGCTTACAGCTCTACTCCTCCGGGGTCATGATTATGGACAAGTGCCCGGATTTGCTGCCGGACCACTTCAGCTTCGTCCAGGGCATTGTGGACACCCCCGACGTCTCCCTGAACATCTCCCGGGAGATGCTGCAGCACGACCGGCAGTTGAAGGTCATTGCCAACAACATCGAGAAGAAGCTAAAGACTGAGCTCACCAAGCTCATGAAGGACGACCGGGAGAAGTATGAAAAGCTCTGGTCCACCTTCGGGATGCAGTTCAAATACGCCCTCATGAACAGCTATGGCCAGAACCGGGACACCATCCGGGACCTGCTGCTGTTCTGGTCCTCCAAGGAGAACAAGCTCACCTCCCTGAAGGAGTACGTGGAGCGGATGCCTGCCTCCCAGGAGAAGGTGTATTATGTCTGTGCCGACAGCGTGGAGAACGCCGCCCGGATGCCCCAGGCGGAGCGGGTGTTGAAGGCTGGCTATGAGGTGCTCTACCTCATTGTGGACGAGGACGAGATTGTCCTGCAAATGTTGGAAAACGCCGGGGAGGGGAAGCCCTTCGTGTCCGTGGCCAGCGAGGACGCCTTGCCTGTCACCGACGAGGAAAAGGCCAACGCCGAGCAGGCGGAGAAGGACCACAAGGACGTCCTGGACTTCGCCCAGGAGACCTTGAAGGACAAGGTGAGCAAGGTGCGTATCTCCAAGATTTTGCGCAGCGGGGCGGTGTGCCTCAGTGCCGACGGCCCTGTCACCTTGGAGATGGAAAAGTATTTCAAAAAGATGCGGGGAGACTTCCCCATGCAGGCCCAGCGGGTGTTGGAGCTGAACCCGGAGTCCAGCGCTTTCCAGGCCCTTTGCGCCGCCTACGAGGCGGACAAGGACAAGGCGGCCACCTACGTGGAAGTCCTGTACAACCAGGCCCTGCTCATCGCCGACCTGCCCCTGCCCGACCCGGTACACTATGCCGAGCTGGTGTGCTCCCTGATGCAGTAACAAAAGACGAAAAAACCCCTGTCCCTTGGGACTGTAATTGGTCCCAGGGGGCAGGGGCGTTTTGTGGGGGGATTAGGAGACCGGGGCGTTCAGCTTAGTCTGGATGTACCCGCGCACCTGGTCCAGGGGCAGGCACAGCACGAAAGCCAGCTCGTTTTCAATGAGCCCCTCCGCCCGGCGCAGGATGCTTTCGTCCGAAGCGGAGAGCTTTTTTCCCTTGGCCAACAGCTCCTGTTTCTTTTGGAAAATACAACCGGCTAGGCCCATCAGCCCTTCCAGGTCGCTGGTTTTCACCAGGGTTTGGAACAGGGCGGTTCGGTCCTTGCGGTTGTCTACCCAGGCCATCCTGCCGTCCCGGGTGGAGAGGATCAGCTGGTCTACCTCCTCCCGGGTGGGGAGGCGGCCCATTTTGCCTAAGAGGGTTTCGTTGTCCAGGGGGACGAAAATGGTGGAGCCAGGGGCCCCCACGGGCTTAAGTACATAGAACTCCTTGCCCTTCCCCTTGGGGGAATCGCTGCGGATGTCCTCAATGAGACAGACGCCATTGCTGGCATAGCGAACGTATTCGCCTTTGCGGTAAATTTGTTCCATGGGGAGCCTCCTTCTATTGTAAAATGTAGGATGTGGTCCAATGGGCATAGGCCACTTGATACAGATAGTATAACAAATTTGGCGAAAAAAAGCGACAGTTTTTTCCATAAAAATGAAGGAACTTTTTTGTAGAACGCATCAAGGAGGCTTTTATGAAGTTAGTTTTCATTCATGCCGAATGGAATGCTCAAGAGTTTCTTTTTATATAAACTTTCTGTTTGAATTACATCGTTAGCGGTAACGGTTTTGGGCAATATCTGCAAGATAGAAAACTGAAAATGATGATATCGGTTTGGATGATTACAAATTAGCGCTTTCATTTGTTTGTTGTTTCCGTGCTGAGTGCTTATATAACAGGACCATCGGCCCAGTAGACCGTCTTTTCCGTATGCAGAGCCAACATAATGCTGTCCTGTTTCTGTATCTGTGATTAAGTAAATTGCATTGACTGCTGAGAGTGCCGTATGCCAGCTATCATAAATGGTTGGGTTTTCTATAATTTCCTTTAGTTCATCATAGTTGAGGATCAAGGTCTCAAATCCGGAAAAAATCTTTTTTCTATCTGTCTGAATGGCTACGATTGACTTTTCCGTTGTTCCTTTTTGATGCCATCTTCGAACGCCTTTACCCCAATCGATGATTAACCGACCTTCATATTCTTTAAGGACATCTATATACTGCAAATCAAAGAAAGCGTTTTTTCCCTGAAATTCTTCTGGCCGAGGGAATCCGACTGGCATTACATCTGGGGTATCTGGTACAGAATCCCCAACTTTATAGACAGCAAACAATTTTGCGTAGCGTTCTTTATCACTAATAAAAACAGCCCAATAGTCGTAATTTTTACTAAAGTCTGCGCCTTGCAGGCGGGTATATTCAAATACCATATCTTTTTCATAACAAGCTCTGAAAAGAGCGTTTGACAGTGCGTGACGAATCAACTTTACATTGGAAGGGTCTAACCCTGCTTTCATTAGTACATCAGAAAAACACAATAATGCCATTTTCATTCTCCTAAATATAATTTATTTCAGTGTACTATGGCGTATAATTTATTACAATCGGCAAAATTACTAGAATTACATATAGCAAACATTTTAATGGGACAGCATCGAAACTTGGCAGTTGACAAACATTTTCATGGGCCATATAATAGAGGTACTTTTATGGAAAGTGAGGTGGAATCCATGGACGCAGGCGGTAGTAACGGCACTTTGGCAGGCCGATCGTTCCCAGCTACGGACGAACCGCCCCAAGGCGTTCGTCGATTCCGTATGTCTATAGAGTAACCATCGGCCAACCGGTGTGTCTTACTCCTGCCGGACAGGGCGGTTTGCGCCCTGAACCGAAAAAGGGAGGAGATACCAATGGCAGAACGCAGCATCGTGACCCTGGAGGAGACTCTGGCGGCCTTGGCGGAGGGGAAGAAGTACACCACCCTCCGGGACATCCTGGTGACCATGAACGCGGCTGACGTGGCGGGGGTCTTTGACTCCATGCCCGAGACCAAGCTGCCCCTGCTCTTCCGCCTGCTCCCCAAGGAGCTGGCGGCGGAGACCTTCGTAGAGATGGAGCCAGAGGCCCAGGAGCTGCTCATCCAGGGCTTTTCCGACAACGAGCTGAAAGAGGTCGTCGACGAGCTGTACGTGGACGACGCGGTGGACATCGTGGAAGAGATGCCCGCCAACGTAGTCAAGCGCATTTTGAAGCAGGCAGACCCGGAAATGCGCAAGATGATCAACGAAATCCTAAAATACCCCGACGACAGTGCCGGCAGCATCATGACCACGGAGTATGTCAGCCTCCGCCCGGACATGACCACAGAGGAGGCCATCAAGCGCATCCGCCGCACCGGCGTGGACAAAGAGACCATTTACAACTGCTATGTGACGGAGAACAACCGCAAGCTCATTGGCACCATCACCATCCGCACCCTCCTGCTCAGCGAGGACGACGACGTGTTGGAGGAGATCATGGAGCCCAACGTCATCTCCGTGAGCACCTTGGAGGACCAGGAGGACGTGGCGGAGATGTTCGCCAAGTACGACTTTGTGGCCCTGCCGGTGGTGGACCAGGAAAACCGCCTGGTGGGCATCGTCACCGTAGACGATGCCATCGACGTTATGCGGGAAGAGGCCACCGAGGACTTTGAAAAGCTGGCAGGTATGACCCCCACAGATAAGCCCTACCTGCGCACCGGGGTTCTGGAAACCTTTCGTTCCCGCCTGCCCTGGCTGCTGATTTTGATGCTCTCCGCCACCCTCACCAGCATGGTCCTCACGGGTTATGAAACATCCCTGGCCGCCTGTTCGGCCCTGATCGCCTTCATCCCCATGCTCACCGGCACCGGGGGCAACAGCGGCACCCAGGCCTCCGTGGCGGTGATCCGCGGCCTATCCCTGGGAGAGGTGGAGTTTACCGACAGCCTCCGGGTCCTGTGGAAGGAAATCCGGGTGGCGATGCTGTGCGGCGTAACCCTGGCTATCTGCAACTTTGTCAAGCTCCTGGTGGTGGACCGGATGCTGCTGCACAACAGTGGGGTGACTATCCCCGTGGCGGCCACCATCTGCGTGACCATGATTTTCACCGTGTTTTGCGCCAAGACCGTGGGCTGCCTGCTGCCCCTGCTGGCCGAGCGCATCCACCTGGACCCGGCGGTGATGGCCAGCCCCTTCATCTCCACCGTAGTGGACGTGGTGACCCTGGTGCTCTACTTCCAGGTGGCCCGGGTGATCCTGGGGATTTAGGCGCGTTGACAGGGTTCCAACCCTATGTTACAATAGGAATATAGAAGCCCCCCACCCGACGAGACACGAATGGAGGGAATCGTAATGTTAAATGGATATACCGGTACCCTTGTCCTGGCCCTGCACCTGCTGCCTGTGGTGCTGCTCTGGGCCACCTGGAAGCTGCCCCAAGAGGCGGCGGGCAGCAAGATTGTCCTAGGCCAAACCCTGGGCTCTGGGGTGTTCCTGCTGCTGTTCCCGATGGCGGAACAGTTACATTGGGGGTGGGGGCTCTCGGCCCTCCGCCTGGATTTGAGCCTGTTGGGCGGGGAGGGCTGTGTGATTGCCCTGTACCTCATCACCGCCGGAGCGGTGGCCCTGGGGGCTGTGCAGCTTCGGGGAAGATGGAACAAAGCATAATGAAAAGGAGGCACGGCTGCGGGCTGTGCCTCCTTTTTTATGTTCCGTGTGTCCTGCCCTCCGCCTCCAACAACAGCGCCAATAGCTCCCGTTGAAAGGCTGCGTTGTCACCGCTGACACGAATGGTACGGGGGTGGTGGTGAGCCGTGCCAAAGACCTCCAATTCGCTGTCGCCGCAGAAGGAGAGGGAGGCATAGTGGGAATACCCGTGATAGGAGAAGCCCAAGCGGACATCGTAGCCCAAGGTGATTTCCCAATTAGGCTTTCGGCCTGGCAAAAGGAAGTAGCTGCGGCTGTTGAGCTTCTCCAACAGGGCGCGGCTGTCCTCTGGCGAGAGGGGCGTGCTGGCTTGACTGCCCGGTCCCTGCGCATCTATTTTGCTCAACAGTACATCCACCTGATCCACCTGGGCCAAGTCGAAGCCGCCGCCCATGGCTTGGGAAAAGGAGCGGGGCAGGAGGTAGTAGAGCAGGGCAAGGGCCAGCACGGCGGCCAGGCCTATGGCGAGGATGGATTTCCGTTTCATAAGCCCCTCCCAAGCGCTCAATATAAAATAGAAAACGATCAGACAAGGTACGATTAAGGAAAAACGTGGTATTCTTCAACAGCTTTGTCCAATAATTTCCCCAAAATCGAGAGGTAGTCTGCCCCCATGCTTTTCGCCTTGTTCAGCGTTGCGGGGGAGACATAGAGGGTCAAGGGCTCTCCATGATATGGTTTCGCTTTTCTGGCGGCAATAAATGCCCGTTCCATTTCTTCTGTCAGTTCAGGGGAATCTTCATCGTAGACGATGGGAAGTTTTTTTCCTGCTTCCAGCAATTCCCGTTCTCTGTTGGTTAGTGGGGTAGTTCCATTGAGCTCAAAGGTTACCATAATATAGCCCCCTTTCTTTCGTGGTGGCAAAACGGGCGGAAATCAATCGAATTCTTGGGAACCGCTCCGTGTACACAACAAATAAGATGTCACCGGCTAAACCAATCGTAATATATCGGTCCTCCTCTATACTATGCGTTTCGTCATAGATTTCTATTCGGTTTTCATCGAGAAAGACCTTTGCTGCGATTTCAAAAGGGACACCGTGTTTTTTGAGGTTGCGTATGGCTTTTTCTTCATCCCATTCAAATTGTAAAGGCATAGTTTATCGACCACCTAAAACCTTGCATTATTTATCTTACTGGCTCAGCATAAAATAGAACGCAATCAGACATGGCACAGTTACCATCATCATCAGGGAGAGCCCGGCCAGGAAGATGCTGGTCCGGCGGGAACAGCGGATCAGCACCGGTTCCCGGTCCCGGATGGCATTCACCAGGCACAGGGCAAAGGCGAAGGGCCAGATCCAGCAGGTGAGGAGATAGGAGATCAAAAATACCTGTAAAATAGAGTCTCTCATGCTTCCTCCCAATCAAAACTGTCTAGGAAGCTATGCTCTTCCTCTGGCGTCAGGGCACCGTCCAGGACCCAGAGGTCATAGAAGCATTGGTTGGCGGGGAAGAAATGGTGGCGGGTGCTCTCCTGGTCCAGGACCAGCTCCAACATGAAGCTGCCATAGCGGGTGGAGGAAAACACAAAATCGGAGCTGTTGGCACTGCTGCCCAGGATGGGCTGCAATAGGGCGGCGAAGTCTGGATGGGTGAAGCCCTCCTGGCTGAGCCGCTGGGGGTCCTCAAAGGGCAGGTAGATCAGGCCGCAGATTTCTTGGCCGTCCCGGAGGACGCGCAACCCTTCCAGGGTTTGCAGGGGCTGGTAGGTGCAGCCGGCGGGGATGGTCAGGCGATAGCCCGCGGGGAAGGCGAGGGTCAGGGGTTGGTCAGAGGGCTCCTCTGTGGCAGCGTCGTTGTCCACATGCAGGCTGAAGCCTGCGCTGAACACCCCCAAGAGGATGACGGTTTCCTCTTGGAGCAGGAACGACACGGAGAAGGCCTCATCCTCGGTGTCTGCCGCCAGCAGGGTGCCGTCAGGCAGATACTTGTACTGCATCACCTGGAACTGGGTGTCGGGGGCACCCAGGGTCCCGCTGTCTTGGGTGGGGAGGCCAAAGCTGTCCATCACCGCCTGGCGGCTGCTGCCCAGGCCAATGCCCTTTACCTGCCAGGGGGAGTCCTCCACGGGGCCGCTGCTGGGGAAGCTGTCCTGGCCTGTGGAGAAGTAGATGGCCTGGTCGTGCTGGAACCAGACAGTGATGGGGCCCAGGGCCCCGCCGTGGTAGTCCACAAAGGTTAGGCTGCCCTCTTCTCTCTCGTCCCAGCCCTCTTGGCTGGATAGAAGGGCGTCCACCGAGGCCCGGTCCATCCCCAGGGTTAGGACTTCCTCCCCTTGGCTGTTTTCCAGCTGGACCTGGGTGTAGTCCGGCTCCCCTTCACAGGCGCAGAGGGTGAGGGCCAGGACGGCACAGAGGAGGGCAGGGAGGTGGGTTCTCTTCCGAAATTGTTTCATAGGTGGGCTCCTTTCCGATGGGCCCGGCAGGCCAGACCTTGGATTCCCCTTTATAGTATCATACGGCGGGGGTGTTTGCAAGAAGGGGGAGGCGGGGGAAAGGGTACATGCCCAAAAATGAGGCACCGGCTCCCGGTGCCTCATTCTTTCAAAGGCTCTCACGCAGATTCACAGTGCTACCCAGGCTTGTTTGTGTTATCCCTTGCGGTCACAATAACAAGGGCCCATTGTTTACCGTCAGGCACACCGCGCAGCGGGCGGGGATTTGGTACGCCCGGAAGTATGCCTCCTCCATGGGGATCCACTTGTCCCGAAACACCGGCAGGGCTTCCGGGCCGTTGCGCGTCTCAATGCGCCGGAGCTGTTCCGCGGGGTCGATGGTCAAAAACACATGGGCGTCGTAAAAATCCCAGAGCTTGGGGTGGCAGCTATAGGCGCCTTCCACCAGGGTCAGCCGGAGGGGGCTCACTTCTATGGGGTCCAGAAGGCAGTCCTGGTGGCAGTCGTAGGGGCGGTAGGACACGAATTTCCCCTGGCGCAGGGGCCGGAGGACTTCCTCCAAGCAGCGCTCCCAGTCCACGTTGCCCCCAGGCTCCGCCAGGCGTTCCGGGGTGCGCCGTTCTGGGGGGAGGAAAAAGTGGTCCATGGAGACCACGTTGCAGCCGGTCTCCTCCTGGAGTTTTTGGGCAAAGCTGCTTTTGCCGGCGGCGCAGCGGCCGTCAATGGCCACCACAAGGGGACGGTTCGAGGCGATCAGTTCCATCCTATCACGCCCCCTCTGGCCGGGCTGTATGGAAGGGCACCAGGCCGGTACGGTGCAGGGCCACCATCAGCGCCGGGATCAGAACCAGTTGAAGAAGGATGCCGGGGATGGCGTTGAAGAGGGCCCCCGCCAGGAACATCTCCATGGTGAAGCCGCTGCCGCTGAGGCCCAGTTGGAGGCTTTGCACCACACCCCACACCAGCCGCCCCGCCACCATGGCGGCAAGGAGGCAGCGGTACAGGGCCCGGAGGCATTGCCAGCGGGAACGGCTGTACAGCAGCCCCGCCACCAGGCCGTAGGTCATCAGCTCAAAGGCCATAGCCGTGGCCGCAGGGAACATCACCGGCAGGGCGAAGAGGCTGGAACGCAGCAGGGGCAGGGCAAAGCCCACCGCCGCCCCATATTGCCAGCCGCACAGCAGCCCGCAGAGGAACACCGGGAGGTGCATGGGCAGGAGCATATTCCCAATCTGGGGGACCTGCCCGGTGAGGAAGGGCAGCACCAGCCCCAGGGCCAGGAACATGGCGGAGAGGGTCAGTCTACGGGTGGCTTTTTCCATGCTTTCCCCTCCCCAGGGAAGGGCACGGTCACAAAGGGGACCACGTCCTTCACCGCCTCTTGGAGGCTGATTTCCCGGTCGTCCTGGTCGATATCCACCAGGCGGTAGCGGTCACAGCCCATGCCCAGCTCCTTCATATAGTGCAGCTGCCGGTGGCCCCGGCGGGACTCGATGCGCTTCACCATGGCCTCCCGGTCCTTCTCTGTCAGGGCGTAGATCAGGTCCACGGAGGCCTGGTCGATGGCCAGCAGGTCCAGGGAGGCCAGGATGCCGATGTTGGGGGTCACCACCGGCTCTGCATCCACCCCCTCGCAGTCGCAGGAGACGGACATGTTCCGCAGCACGTTCACATAGCTGATCCGGGGCCCGAAGTGGTCCACGGTGGCCTTGGTGGATTCGGTCATGCGCTCCATGAGCTCCTCTTTGGTGATGTCCCACTGGTCCTCGGAGCCGGGGGTGGTGTGGATCATGGCTTTGCCCACCCGGCCGTCGGCACAGCCGATGCCGATGTTCTTGTTGGAGCCGCCAAAGCCCCCCACGGTGTGGCCCTTGAAGTGGGTCATGGCCAGGAAGGAGTCATAGTTCAGCAAATTCTTCCCCATGGACATCTCCGAGAACCACTTGCCGCCCTTCACCGGGAGCATCACGGTGCCGTCCTCGTCCAGGATGTCCACAGGGCAGAAGGTCCAGCCGTTGACCTTCAAGGTCTCTCGGTGTTGTTCTGTTGTGTAGCGGTCGCCGTCGTAATAGGTGTTGGTCTCCAAAATGGTGGCCTGGGGCAGTTCCGTCTGGATTAGGTGCTGAATCCAGTGGTGGGGGATGATGTTGGGGCCGTGGGGTTCTCCGGTGTGGAGCTTAACCCCCACTTTCCCCGTCAGGTTCCCCAGGACCCGGGCGGTGATCCGCCGCAAGCCCTCTGGGGAGAGGTCTTTGGTGAAGTAGACCACGGCCTCGGGGCCGCTGCGGTCCTGCTGGGGGATATACTGTTTCCCGTCGGTTCCGGGGGTAGGCTTTTGGTTGGACATACTGTGGTCCTCCTTTGCAAAATTTCTGCCGGGGCGGGCCGCTTTCTGGGTTAGCTGCCTGGTTCGCCTAGTATATCAGGTCTATGGTATCTCAGTCAAATGTTTCTGACCAGCGGCGCAGTTCTTCCTGGGACAGACTGCCGTTGAGCATCCGGCCCTCCACCAGCTTGGTGTCCGGGGCCACACAGCCCTTGCGCTTTGCCGCGCACTTCCCCAGGCCGCATATTAAGTATCATCCGGACAGACCGGGCCCGGTTGGAGCACACAGCGCTCCTCCCAGCATAAAACGCCGGTCTCCACCGCTTGCTGATAGCGGCCAATCTTGTAGTCCAGCCGGTCCATGGTCTCTTGGATCTGTTTGGCCTGGGCCACCAGCACAGCCCGCTGGTCTTGCAGCAGCTGTAGGCGCTGGGCAAAGGTGCCGTCCCCCTGCTGGCAGAGCTTGACGTATTGGATCATTGCCTCCACCGGCAGGCCGGCGCTGCGCATACATAGGGCCAGCTCCACCCAGCCCAGGTCCTCGTCCTGGTAGTCCCGGCGGCCGGCGGCGGTGCGCGGTACCGCTGGGATCATCCCCACCCGCTCATAGTAGCGCAGGGTGTCCTGGCTGATGCCAAACTGTGCGCTGACTTCCTTGATGGTCAACTTCCTCACCGCCTCTCCCCATCCGTTTGCTCCGGTATAGGCTGATTATATATCTTGGAGTTGACTCCAAGTCAAGAGGGGAAAGGGAAATTTTTTGAAAAAAATTGACGGGAAGGCGCTCAGGCTGGATGCCATGTCACAGCGATGCAACTGCCCAGCAAAAAGCAGGAGATGGACTCCTTGTGGAACCATCTCCTGCGCAATGGGCTGTTCAGTTTTAAGAGAAACTCAGCGCTTGGAGAACTGGGGTGCCCGGCGGGCAGCCTTCAAGCCGTACTGCTATCGTTTTAGCGCCGTTTTTCCTTGATTTTACGGGCTTTTTTGAGGTAGCGGGCCTCGGTTGTCCTACCCCTTAACCCAATCAATCACAAACGTTCTCCGCAAGGTCAGATGGGCGAAGTGCCTGGTTCACCACATCGAAAAGTTCTTCGGGCTTATTATACTTGACCTTTGCATAAATGTCCATAGTTGTTTTGCTATTTTCATGTCCGGCAAGATACTGAACCGTCTTGGGATCAACACCCGCATAAAGCAAATTTGTAATATAGGTGTGCCGGAGCTGATGGGGCGTCACTTCAAAATCCAGGGTATAGACAATCCTGGGATTGTTTTTCTGGCTGGTTCCCAGCGTCGGCTTTACCGTGTACTTAATGCTCTGTCCGTTCACATATTTATAATAGGTGCGCTCCTTGGTGGAACGGACAACAATGTACTGCCACACTCGCTTGAACT